>LNZQ01000168.1 GCA_002007315.1 Epulopiscium sp. Nele67-Bin004 | reverse complement strand
GTATATTAGAATTACTGATATAGACGAAAATTCTAATAAGTATAGTCAACAAAATATTGTATCCCCTTTAGGTATTTTAGAAGATAAATATCTAGTTAAAGAGAATGATATATTATTCGCAAGGACTGGAGCAAGCACAGGTAAAACTTATATATATGATAAAAATGACGGAATATTGTACTTTGCTGGATTTTTGATAAAAGCTAATATTAAAAATACTTCCAATTCAATGTTCATATTTATGCAAACCAAAACGACAAAATATCGTCGTTGGATTGAATTAGAATCAATGAGAACAGGTCAGCCTGGTATAAATTCAAAACAATATGAAAGCTACAATTTTAGTGTGCCATCTTTGGTAGAACAAAATAAAATTGCTAACTTCTTTTCTTTGATAGATAAAAGAATATCACTACAGCAGGAGAAAGTTTCTCTACTGAGAGAGAAAAAACAAGGGTTGATGCAACAGCTATTTTCAAGGAAGTTGCGATTTAAAGATGAAAATGGCGAGGCTTATCCAGAGTGGGAAGTATCTTCTTTCAAAGAAATTGTAACCATTAACCAAGGGTTGCAAATAGCAATTGATGATAGGTATACTACTCCCGATATAAATAGAATGTTTTATATAACTAATGAATTTTTAAGAATAGACTCTCAAAAAAAATACTATATAGAAAATCCTTCACCTAGTGTTATATGTACTAAAGATGATATCTTAATGACTCGTACTGGAAATACTGGAAAAGTTGTTACCGATGTCGAAGGAGCTTTCCATAACAATTTTTTTAAAATTAAGTATGATACTAATACACATAATAAATATTTTCTATATTATATCTTAACTAGCGTACCAATTCAACGAAAAATTATTCAACTAGCAGGAACATCTACAATACCAGATTTAAACCATAGTGACTTTTACAGTATAGCTATTGCTTATCCTTGCCTAGCAGAACAACAAAAAATCGCCGACCTACTATCAACCTTAGATAGCAAAATCGAAAAAGAGGACGAGAAGTTGAAATCTCTTAGAGAACAAAAAAAGGCGTTTGTGCAGCAGATGTTTGTATAACAATAAAAAAACCAGACTACAACCTACGAGTCTGGTTTTTTGTTTGCTTTTAACATATTTAACATATTTATATTATACACTAAATTCAAGAAAATATCCAGTTATAAACAAAAAAAGGACAACCACACCAACTTTAGTGTCGTCACCCTTATATTTTATGCTGCTAGCAACATCTCTATATCATCAGAGTTAAGCGTTTCTTTCTTTATAAGCTCCTCTGCTAACTTCGTCAAATTACTTGCATTTTCCATAAGCAACTCTTTAGTTTCAGCGTACATATCTTTCATAAGCGACTTTGTAAGCTCAATAACTTCATCTGTATCACCTTTGCCAAATATAGATATATTAACAAGCCCCATAGTGTCGTCCATTCCATATTTAACAATATAATCTTTTATATATGATGTTGCTTTCTCAATATCATTGCTTGCCCCTGTCGTAACATAATCTTCACCGAATATAATTTCTTCAGCAACACGCCCTGCAAGTGCAATTTTAACTTGAGCCAAAATATCTTGTTTAGTTTGATACATCTTTTCTTTAGGAATATTCATACTAAACCCGCCAGCCCCTTTAGTGCTTGGTATAATCGTCACTTTGCTAACTTTATTTTGTGGCGAAACCAACGTTGTAACAAGTGCATGACCTGCCTCATGGAACGCTGTAATCTTCTTATCTTCAGCTGTTATTTGACTTCTGTCTTTTTTCTCAGCCCCTGCAATAACCGTATAAAACGCCTTATCAAAATGTTTTGCCGTTATACATTTGCTTTCTTCTTTAACAGCAGTAATCGCTGCCTCATTTACCAAGTTTTCTAACATTGCACCCGTAAAATAAATCGTATCTTCACAAAGTTTATCTATATTAACACTATCTTCAAGTGGTTTATCTTTAACATAAAGTGATAAAATCATCTTTCTTGCCGCTTGGTCTGGATACCCAATTTGAATATGTCTATCAAAACGCCCTGGACGTAACAACGCCTCATCAAGCAGTTCAAGTCTATTTGTTGCCGCAATTACAACGATTCCCTCACCTTGGTTGAACCCCGACATTTCAGTTAACAGTGCGTTCAGAGTTTGGTCTTTCTCGTCATTACTTGATGCAACATTATTTGAACGTGATTTCCCAATTGCGTCAATCTCATCAATAAATATTACGGCTTTCTCGCTTTTTCTAGCCTCTTTAAAAAGCTCACGGATACGACTTGCCCCAACCCCTACATACATCTGCATAAAGTCCGAACCATTAACAGAGAAAAACGGTACGCCAGCCTCTTTTGCAAGTGCTTTTGCCATCATAGTTTTCCCTGTCCCAGGAGGTCCGTAAAATATAAGCCCTCTAGGCATTTTTGCCCCCAGTTGATTGTATTTATCTGGATTTTGAATAAAATCAACAACATCTTGAACTTGCTCTTTTGCCTCAACATTTCCTGCTATATCCGAAAAATCCATCTTCAAATTTTCAACTTCAACAGCGGTTGCCCCAAATCCAAGTTTATCTCTTTGCCCAGGTCTAGCATATTTGAAAACGACAAAAAACACTCCTACAAATACTATCGTGCTAAAAACATACTGCATTAACAACATTTGCATAGTGCTACTAGATTCCTTTACTTCAACCCCATTTAACAACAACATTTCTTTAAAATTTTCCGTACGTGGGTTTGATGTTTCATAAACTTGAATATCATCTTTTAACATAAAACTTATATTTTCTTCTTGACTAATTGTAACTTGCTCAACATTCCCCATAGTTACAGCGTCATTAAATTCCTGATACGATACTTTTATATTATCAACTCTCAAATAAAAACCAAGAAATATACTACTAATAATACACAATATTGTGCCTATAATCCAACTTCTTTTGGTCATTTAGTGTCCTCCTATAAAAGTCATTTGTTATATAAAACATTATACACTAGGCATACGCCCTTTGCATTATGATTTTTCTGGAAAATTTGGAATAAAAAAAGATGACGCTTAAAACGCCATCATAAATTGTGCCACAAGACTTAAAATCATACTTGCAACAACTGTTAAACTTATAAAAGTTACAACTTTCTTTCTGTTTTTATTCATAACCTCATGAATATTAGTGTCATTTTTCTTTGCCATACAAATTCCCCTTTCTTAATGCTCAAATAAATTCATTTCTTTTATAAAAGGTGATTCTTCAACTGACTTGGTATACTTTGATTTAGGTGTGTATATATATAAATGTTGTTTTGCCCTAGTTATCGCCACATACAGCAAACGTCGTTCTTCCTCAATCTGCAAGTCTGTACTGCTTTTTTTGTGTGGCATTATATCTTCTATTATATCAATTAAAAACACAATGTCAAACTCTAACCCCTTAGCCCCGTGCATTGTTGTTAATGTTACTGCGTTGGTTGCTTGTTTATTTTGTACATGTTTTACGTTTTCGGCAACGTCTTTTAAGTTTGCTTCCCACTCCTGATAAGTTTCAAACCCTTCTGCCGAATCAATTAATTCATCGACTGAATCTTGAATATTCGTGAATGGTATATTTCGGTATTTAGCATACTCCTTCAAATATCCCTCATAATCTACAACTTTTTGTATATATCTAATTGCATCTTTAAGATTTTTATCTTTAATGCGTGTTAAATGATTTTTTAGGATATCTAACGGTTCACGTTGCCACTTTGTGAGGGTTTTGTCTTTTAACAATTCAGGTAACGATAAATGTTTTCTAATAATTTCTTTTGTTATATACCTAGATGGCTTGTTTGCAATTCGCTCAAACTGTTCAACGCTTTTGAGGTCATCAGCAAGTTTTAGATATGCAAGAATATCTTTTGTCATCCAATGTGAATATAATGCAGACATACCATCTCTTATATTAAACGGAATGTTGTATCTAAGTAACGCCTCAACCAAATGTCTAGCTTGTATATTTGTACGATAAATTACAGCTATATTTGCATAGTCAAAGTCTTTATTAATATATTCCCTAATTCGCTCAAGTATTACGGTTGCTTGATGACGGTCATCATTACACCTCACTAATTTTGGCTCTACCTCACCAGCTTTACTTGGCTTCATCACTTTTCCAACACGATTTTTGTTGTTCATTATTAATTCATTGCTAACTTCAATAATTTTTGGGATAGACCTATAATTTGTATCTAGTACAACTTTTTTAGCTCCTTCAAAAAACTTTGGAAAATCCAACAATATCTCAGGCTTAGCCCCCCTAAAAGAATATATACTTTGGTCATCATCACCTACAACAAATATATCATTAGTTTGTTGTTTTAGCAATTTAATTGTTTCAAATTGAACAATATTTATATCTTGAAACTCGTCTATAAGTATATGTTTGTACCTGTTTTCACAACTAGCACGAACATCTTCATTTGTTTTAAGTACATCATAACAATCAACAAGCATATCATCAAAATCAAATAAACTATGTTGTTGCTTATACGATTCATAGTGTGTATAAACCGTTTCAAAAACTTCTTTTGGTATGCCTGACGGATTATAGTGTTCCAAACTTATAAGTTGGTTTTTCATCAAAGTGATATCAGACAAAAACAGTTCAACAAAATCTTCTGTATCATCTTTAGTTGCTTTATGCATATTTGATATAATGTATTTTTTCTTTTCTTCACTAATTAAGTTGTTTAGGTCATATTTTATTCTATCATACTGCCTAAGTATTCTATAAAACACCGAGTGAAACGTCCCAAAAGTAACTTTTGATACACCATATTTATCTTTATAACGTTCTTCCATTTCTTTTGCTGATGCTTTTGTAAAAGTTATTACTAATATATTATTTTCCTTGCAATATTCTTCTGTGATTAGATGGTTTATTCTCTCAACTATTACCGTTGTTTTTCCAGACCCCGGCCCCGCAACAACTAATGTTGGTCCAAGCGGCGTAGTTATTGCCTCTCGCTGTCTTTCGTTCATTTCCATTTGTATACACCCCTTTCCTAATACATATGTCCAATTTTGACATATTCTTTAACTATATCGGGCATTTTGTCTGTTCGATTTATAAGCCCATATGGGCAATGGGCAAGAAACATACAATTTATACACTTCGGGGCACGTGCCGTACATATTGCTCTCCCATGCAAAATAACTTGCGTGTTATATCTAATCCAATGTTCTTTTGGTATAATGTCCATCAAGTCTTTTTCGATAGCAACAGGATCAGTGTTTGGCGTAAACCCCCATCTAATGCTAATTCGCTTAACATGGGTGTCAACAACAACGCTAGGTATTTTAAATATATTACCCAAAATTACGTTGGCTGTCTTTCGCCCAACCCCTGCAAGCGTAACAAGTTTGTCTATATCAGCAGGCACTTCTCCTCCAAAGTCATTTACAATTTGATTTGCACATGTCATTATATTTTTTGCCTTATTTTTGTAAAATCCAGTGCTACGTACATCTTCTTCAAGCTCCAAAATATTTGCGTTTGCAAAATGCACCGCTGTTGGATATTTTTCAAACAACGTTTTTGTAACGATATTAACTCTATCATCTGTACATTGTGCACTTAAAATTGTTGCCACCAATAGTTGAAACGTTGTTTCGTGGTTCAAAAAACATGGCACATCTTTTGGATAGTTGTCATCTAAAATTTGTAATATAACTTTAACATGTTGCTTCATATGCTAGTCCTCCGATGTCAAAATAGTTTTATCTGCTTGTTTCGCCCCATACGAATAATGAAAAAGTACACCCATTGGTCGCTTAACTTTTTGTATATTTTTTCCTTGCTTTCCAAAAGTATTTACATCATAGCCAAAATATTCTATGTGCATGTTGCGAAGTCGCTGTTTTGGCGTATATGAAATATACTGTTGGTTGATGTTTGACACCGATACGAAAAATATATATAAATCTAACATAATCTATATATTTCTACTGTGATGCGACTTATACCTATTAGATTTTTCGTCTTGCATCTTCCTGCTTCATAGAATCTGTCCTCGGCACTATCCCCCTAATAACATTTGATGTAACTCTCCACAGGCTTAACTTCCCCAGTATCGATAGGTACTAATAGTTAGATAAATTTATACTTGCATTTAAGTCACGGTCTATAACTAATCCACAACATTCACATTTATAAATTCTATCTGTTAGCTTTAAATCTACTTTTTTATTACCACATTTACTACATATTTTTGATGATGGAAACCATCTATCTGCTACAACAAAATTTATAAAATACATTTCGCACTTATATTTTAGTTGCCTAACAACTTCATATAATTTCTGTTCTATAATAGCTTTAGATAAATGACGATTTTTTATCATACCTTTTATGTTTAAATGTTCAACTACAATTTTTGATGGTTTGGTTCTCACAATACGTGTAGTTGTTTGATGAATATAATTGTTTCTTATATCACTTAATTTTTTATATAGGCTACGAATTTTCTTATTTTGTTTTTGGATATTTTTCATATCTTTTAATGACTTTTTATAAATAGGCTTTCTTTTTGAAGTGTAAGACTCTGTATTTGCTAAAAGTTTTCGGCTTAGTTTACGCTGTTCTCGTCTAAGCTTCTTTTTTAGTCGTCTAACTTCTTTAGTTTTGTTAATATTTTTATATACTGCACCATCTGAACATATAGCAAGGTCTTTAATCCCAACATCAATTCCTAAATTTACCTTAGTTAGCGGGACTTTTTTCTGCTTGATTTCATATCCAACAGATAAAAACCAATTTTTCCCATCATAACTTATTCGTGGGTTGCTATATTTTTTACCTTTTTTAATTTTAGGTAAAGGTTCGACAGTTTTTATTTCGCCTATTTTTTCACCTTGAAAACCGATATCTGTTTTTGTTAAACTCTCGTAGTTTACATAAAAACTTAATTTGGATTTGTGTCTAGACTTATATTCTGGTTTTCCAC
>LNZQ01000167.1 GCA_002007315.1 Epulopiscium sp. Nele67-Bin004 | reverse complement strand
TTTAAATATACACTTAGTAATATTATTTTCATCTCTAAAACTTTGTATTATATCTATTAACTTTTCCTCATCTAATTCTTCCTCAAAAAATATTACATCTGATGCAAAAATCTCCATTGATTGCTTTACTTGCTTAAAATAAACCATTTTCAAGTAAGCATCTGCTAATTCCAACATCAAAATATTTCTATTAAACACTATTAAAGTTCACCTCTCCCTTCACACCTAAATCAAATACATAAAAAAATTCATCGGCATATCCTTCTGCCTGCCAACTCATAGTTATTAACAAACTATTAGCAGGTTTATTAACAACTACATTCTTAACATTATTAACTATTAGGTTATTATATGAACTCCCAAAAGTTCTATATCTTATTGTGTAATAACCACTAGATGCAATAATAGTATCTATCTGCTTAATTCCTGAACTCAAATTATATACTACTTTGTTAAAAGGGCTATCTACAATCTCATCTTCATATGTTACTAAAGTTGCCGAACTCCCTACATAAAAATTCACACCTGTAGCATAGTCCATCTCTTCCTTTAAAAATCTATATAAATCCTCAGTTGCTACACTATCCATTATATTAGCATTTTGATTATTATAACTAAACACTGCTCCTACATATCCTTTTTGAGTTAATACCAAAATACTACTTATTAATATACAACTTAATAGAGTCTCTAATAAAGTAAACCCTTTATCATTACTCAATAACCCAAGTTTGATCATCATCGTTCAAAGCCTCATAAAAATCAGAATATCCCGAGGCGAGTTTAACTTTTACAAATCCTGCGTTCTCATCATAATACAACTTACTATCACCAAGTTGTAGTACTATCTGACCCGTCACTCCATCAAGCTGATGCTGTTCTAAATATTTACTAGCCACTAATTTATCAAAATAATCTTTCATAATTTCCCCATTCGCTGGAGCTTGCCCACCCTCAATTGTATAAATATCTATGATTTGTTGAAGTGATTTGGCTGATTGTATATCAGTTTGTAATGCCATCTTATTGGAAGTTTCAAGAAAAGAAGGGCTTACTACTGCAGCAATCATACCAATTACAGCAATAACTACTATTAATTCTAATAAAGTAAACCCACTTTCTTTTAATTTCAAATTCTTATTCATTATTTATCTCCTTATCTCACATAACTTGTGTTGTTAAATATAATGTAGGTAACATAATTGCAAGTACTATAACGCCAACTATAAGTGCCATGAAAATTGTTAATGCTGGCTCAACATATATAAGCAACTTTTCTAATCTACGCTGATATTTGATATCATAATATTCAACATTTGTATTTAGTATATTTTTTAAATCCCCTGTTCTATCAGCGATTTTAATCATCTCCAAAAATCTCATCGAAATAATTGGACACCTCTTTAATGTTTCATGCAATTTTTCTCCTTGATGAATATTATCCATATTTTTTTCTAAAACATCTTTTAATACATAGCTTGTTGTATTTTTTTGTATCAACTTCAAAGACTCCTCTAACAAAGCACCTGATCCTAAATATGCTTCTAACAAATAAGAAAACTCAAATGTTCTATAATCTGTATATGGCTCTTTAAAAAAGGTGAATTTTAATAATATTTGCTCTATATTTCTTCTCGTTAAAGGCATACTCCCTATCCGTCTTATAAGACCTATCATTATTAAAAATCCTAAGAAATACAAGTTAAAATTTTTTACAACACCTTCAGTTACATTCATTATAACTAAAGTAATTTGTGGCAAAGTTGCATTATAACTCGCAAACATTTTTATAAATTGTGGCAACATAAATTTACCCATTAAAAATAATACACAAATCAATGTACTCATTACAATAATAGGATATAATGCCACCTTTTTAAGTTCTTGTTTTAATTGGATATTTCGTTTTAAAAGACGTATAGAAAGCTCAATTGATTTAATTAAATTCCCAGTTGCATCGCCATTTTTTAAAAAACTCGTTATGGTTGCATCAAATCTTTGACTACGCTCTATAGCTTCTCCAAACCTATATCCTTGTTCTATATAATTCATTAAGTCAGTTGTTATGGATTTTAAAAATTCACTTCGAGATGTAATATTAAGTAAATGTAATGTCGATTGTAGAGTCTGTCCAGTTTTTAAGGAATGTAATACTTCCTCCAAAAACAGCAACTCTTGTTCTTCTGTTAAATTTGGTCGTTTAATAAATTTAACGTTCTCTTTGATTTTGTAGTACGTGGTAAACGATAACTGTTGACATTCGTATAACATTGTTCACCCCCTAAAACTCTTTCTACTTCCTCATATGTGGTTAAGCCATTTTCAATATAATATTGAGCATTATCTGATAATTTTAAAAGCCCATTTTCAATAGCTTTAGCTTGTAATTCACCTGATGAAAATTTAGTAATATTTTTAATTTCTTTTTTCAAATGCATATCTATAACCAAAACTTCATATATGCCTACTCTTCCTTTGTATCCTTGTCCATCACAATCTTTACAACCTACAGCCTTATATTTTTTTCCATCAAAAGATTTACACTTCGGACAAACCAACCTTATTAAACGTTGAGCAATTACCCCTTTTATTGTAGATTTTATAAGAACCTTATCAACTCCCATATCCACTAATCTTAAAATGGCACTTGTACTATTTTCAGTATGCAAAGTTGAAAACACAACATGACCCGTTAAACCTGCAGACATAGTAATATCAGCCGTTTCCTTATCACGCATTTCTCCAACACTAAGCACATCAATATCCTGACGCAAAACAGATTTTAATACACTTTTAAAAGTTATCCCTTTTTTAGGATTAACCTCAACTTGAACCACTCCATCTATAGTATTTTCTACTGGGTCTTCTATCGAGATTATATTAACTTCTTCTTGATTAAGAACTTTCATAATTTCAGTTAAAGTAGTAGATTTTCCACTACCTGTAGGTCCTGTTACAATTACAACTCCACCTTTCTCAGCAAGCAACCCTTGTAACAATTTCAACTGCTCAGGAAAAAATCCTAAATTCTCTAATGGTGTATCCATGCTTTTTTGAGCATGAAGCCTAATTACCACTTTTTCACCTTCAATTGTAGGCAAAGTACTAACTCTCATATTTATTTTTTGCCCACTCCCCTTATAAATCCAATGACCATCTTGCGAAATATTATATTCTGTAGTATCCATACTCGCCATAACTTTAATTGAATTTACTAAAAACGGGTGTATATTTTTTGGCAACACCTCAAACTCTTGCAAAACACCATCAATCCTAAATCTAATTCTAATTCTATCAGCCATAGGCTCAATATGAATATCCGAAGCTAATTTAGTAATAGCCCTATTAACTATAAACTGAATTAAAGATATAATATTACCTTCTGTTTCCTCAAAATAATTTTGCCCAAAAACAACCTCTTCATCTTCTTCATTGACCATAGAATTTACTATTGTAGACAAATTTTCATTATCACCAGAATATAATTTATAAATCATACCAACAATCAGCTTATGCCTAGCAACACAAACTCCTACAGAACACCCTGTCTTCGCTTCAATTTCTTCAATCGCCTTTAACATATACGGAGTATTCATAGCTATATACAACTTATTTCCATCTAACTTTATAGGAATTAAACAATGTTTATTCGCTAAACTTTCTGGTATTAAATCTTTTAAATTAATGTCAAATTCTTCGTCCAAACTTGAGCTAGCCACCGAAAAAAAATCACTTTTAAGTTCTGCTATCTTTTCTTCATCAAAATACTCTTGTTCAACCAAATAATCTTCTATCTCTATATTTTCCTGATTACAAAAATTAAGTTCCTTTTGTGGAAGAATTTTATTTTCCAAAACATAATCACTTAAATATTCTCCAAAATTTGTTGTAATACAAACCACCTCTCCTCTCTATAACCATAACCCAGCTATAATTAATCCCATTGTTAGAAACGGCCCAAAAGGATATGGAACACTTTCCTTAGTAACATATAATTGATAAATTCCATAGATAGAACCTATAACACAGCCTATAAATAAAGTATATACCGCAACATAAGCACTGGTAAATATACCTATCATTCCCAAATACCTTACATCACCAAATCCCATACCTTCCTTTTTCAAGAAAATACTACTTGCACAAAATATAAAGCTCAATAAAGCATATCCAACAACTCCACCTAAGCAAGCTTGCAAAAAGGGATAAACACTTCCTAAATTATAACTAATACATAATCGAATTATTATTCCCAAACTACCACAAAATACTATTATTTTTGTAGGCAACAACATATGCTTCATGTCAATTATACTTAATACTAATATTGCCGAAAATAATACACACATCAATAACGCCTCTAATGAAAATCCATAAGTTAATCCAATTAACATATACACTACTCCGTTTACGGTCTCAACTACAATATATTGCAAAGAAATTTTATTGGCGCAACAACGGCAAGTACCTTTTAGAGTAATATAACTTAATACTGGTATCAAATCTTTTATTTTCAACACATATCTACATTTAGGGCAATGTGAAGCAGGATACCAAATACTTTGATTTTTAGGAATTCGTTCAATACATACATTTAAAAAACTTCCTATTATAAGTCCATATATCAACCAAACAACAGGAACCAATACTTTTCCTCCCTTCTAATTTATTCTTAAATAGACAGTATTAATTAAACAACAGCAACATGCTCGTCTCTCTCTCTCTCTCTCTCGCTCGGACTCATCTGCTCAACGCAAATTACAAATATTTACTAGAAGAGACAGATTTCCCCTCTAACCACCTCCTCGTGTTGCTCTTTTTTCTTTCTTTATTTCTCTTATAGGCTTTTGTGTTTTCTTTTATGACAATAATCCATGAGCTCTTTCAAATAATATCAAAGTACGTTTAACAAGGCTGGATTTTACAATTGTACTGATGACGATCTGCTTATTCAGCGCAGTGTCATCATCAAGAGGTAAGCTATGAAAGTTGAAAGATGTTGGCGTTGAGCAGGCAGGGAGGGTCGTAGGAAAGACGCTGTCTGGTTGCACCACAGGAACTGAAGGGTTCGTCGTTTTTGGTGCTCGGCTCACACTCCGATGCTTTTGAGCATCATTTTTTTTTTATGTTTGTGTTTAGAATTTCCCCCAATGTAATGACAGCGTGATACTGAATCGATGGAGTATCCTTTCAGAGAATATCAGAATACAAAGAGGCAAACAATTTCACATTGAATGCGTTTACATGCACTTGAGTATCCTGGTTAATGATCGGGTTTTTGAAGTGCCCCGTTTTTGTGTTTGTGCGTGTAAACATCATATCCTGATTTCAGAAACCAGTATATACCCTTATCCCAATTTTGAGAAACCCAATTTTGCTACCTGGAGTACTCCAGAAGAAAACGGGATACCGCGGCGTGTATTTGCCTTACTGCTTTCTGCCAGCTGCCGACTACTTGCACAGGCGCAGCCTCAGTCAAGCGATGTACCAGGAAAAAAAACATGGTGATGGCAGTGAGAGCGTCTCACTTCTGGAGTGATGAAGAAAGTGAGTTTTGTCTTTCGGTAATGACAGAATGAAATATAATTGGAAGTTTAGACGGGAGAAATGCTGACCTATTAAAAGTCTGTGGTGAACAGGCTACAGGACGCCAGTTTCATGTCAGGTCATGGCGCCTGCGCAAATAAGATGCAGTGATCAGAAACCAGGATACTAGTATTTACCATGTCTACATGGATATAAATAACCAGGTTTCTCTGTGTGCACGTAAACGCCATATCCCGAATATGATCAAAATAAGGATAAGGCTCATAACCGGGACACTCAAATCATAGTAAACGCAGTCATTGTAATTCACAGGCAATGAAAAGTATCTACGCTGGTCAGACACAACTAAAGGCCAACGTGCCAGAGGCCAAAATAAAAAGTTTCAGTCATCTCCACTGTAACCATATTTGACACAAACGATAGAATATCAACAAGGAAGTTTAGTTAAAACTATCTCCATGGCGACGTTTACATAACCCAATCTCATCACGCAACAAAATATGACAACGTCCACGATGTCCGCCACATAACAAAACTCTCCACATGAAATCAAACACACATTTTCCCGTTGAAATTATGTAATTTTTGTCACTTAGCAAATGTGTCAAGCAACGAAGCATTAATTGGCTTTAAGAGCGAACCTGTGGCGTTAGCTCCCCCCACTGTTTAAAGACTGCTGGTCGGACTGAAAAACCAGCGAGGACCGGCTCCTTCTGCTGCATACTGAGCCAAACTGAGCCAACTTCCAGGCTGCGGCAGAGGCATACATAATGAATGGTGTTCGGCTGCACCGTGGATGATTTAGCGCTTTTAGACGATTTCTCATTCCGTGTAGGTACTTTGAAGAATACAAGGAACAAAGAAAGTTAAGCTCATTCTTCACAGTAACACCTGCAGAGGCTATCAGTCGTAGACAGTGGCTAGACTGCAGACTGCTGCCTCTTGTCTGGTGGTCTTTTGTAAGTGGATGCTGAGCTGACTGTAAAGTGCTCTTGTGCATAGAAGAAAAAAAAGAGAGTACTTAGTAGAGGACATAGAAAACAAAAACGCTGCCATTTGTTATACTGCACCAC
>LNZQ01000166.1 GCA_002007315.1 Epulopiscium sp. Nele67-Bin004 | reverse complement strand
ATACCTTCTGCTCCTGACAAATTAAGCTTCGTTTCTAAGCTACAAAGTCTGTCGTCCATTTTTTCAAACACTGGGCAAGTACACGCCGAAATGTATCTCGCTGTTAATGCACGAACCATACTAACTGTGCTATAATCGTTTGGCACAACAGGGTCATACATAAGTCGCCCAGACAAGCAAGACTCATCTCCAACAATTTGTGCTCCAAGTTCTTCAATTAGTAGTGGAACTTTGTAGTTTGGAAAACTAATTGGAGAACCTGCGATAAACACTCTAGGTTTTTGTCTTTTTCGCTCAGTTGCTGTTGCTTCACGGTCTTCAATTTGTGCAATAAGCTCTTTTGTCGCTTCTTCCCATTCCTCAGGGTCTGCATAACAAAAGCTGTTTATAGCGTACATAACTTCTGAACCTCTAATTTGTGGGTTTTTGCTATACAACTTTTCTTGCAGTAAGTACGCTTGCTTTTGTGCTGCGTTTATGTTTAAACAAGCTTCTTTTAGGCGTTTTCTTGACAGTTTTTCGCCTGTCTGAATTTCAATAGTTTTAATTAATCCCATAAGCGTTGCAACAGTTTGTTCAAACGCCGAGTTGCTTTTTGACATCGGAATTGGCACTGGTATAACTGGTATAGTTTTAGCCAAAACTTCACTACTTTTTCTTTTTGCCTCACAAGTCATAGGCATTATTGCAAGTTCGCATTGGTTATACATCGGCAAAACTTGCATATTGTGAAAACCAACTGATGATTTTATAACAGGGCAAGCATCACGAGGTATCATCTCATCACCGATTAGTGCAGGAATTTGATGTCCCGCACACAACCTAAGTGGAATATAACCAAGTGCATATATAATTTCATCAGGTATCATAACGCAATAAGTTCCTATATACGATTTGTCTGTTTCTTCAAAGTTACAAAATGCGTCTTGATATGTGTCATTATAATAACCTAAATCTAAGTTGTCAGATATCGCAGCAATAGTAACGTTTGCCACTCGCTCTATATTTCTTCGATACCTATCTAATATTCTCTGTTCCATATTTATTTTTCCTTCACCATACGTTTAGATTTTAAAAGTTTAATTCCAAAAAGTTCAAAGTACAATGCATCTTTTTCAGGACAAACCTCGATACACTTCATACAATAAACGCAATCTGGGTGAGTGATATCTTCATTTTCTCTATCTTCATAAACTTCTTGAATATCAACTGGACACACTTCAAGACATGCTCTACAGTGAGTACAAGCTGAACCACATTTTTTAAGTCTTGCACCACTAATACGGTTTACAACCCCCATCATAGCTCCAAGTGGACACACTCTACAAAATGCTCTATCACTTAAAATTATTGCTACACACATAACAACTGCCCACATATACGCTGTACTACTCGTTCCAGATGTAAATCCTGTTGCTGGAACAGTAAAAAACTGTATTGGGCAAACTTTACACAAGTCATAAAATAAAATATAAAATACTAAGTACCATTTTGCAAGCGTAATAATTGGCTTTGCTTCTTGTGGAATGTTAATTTGAGTGATTTTTAGTTTTTGTCTAATCCAAGTTATGATATCTTGAA
The DNA here is from genome assembly GCA_002007315.1 of Epulopiscium sp. Nele67-Bin004. The sequence continues at coordinate 2,643 of LNZQ01000166.1, read as the reverse complement.
AAAATCCAACAGGGCAAGTGTATCCACACCACAAACGTCCAATAAGTAAAACAGAAATTATACAGCCTACAACTGAAAACATAAACCTATTAAAGTTTGCACCCATGTTTTTATTAAAATCAATAAGTACAATACATGCTCCTCTAGTTGTACCCCCACTAGCATATTCGCAGTTAAATACTGGCACAATAACAGTTGTATTCGCACCTATCCAATAACCTGCAAAAGAGAAAATAAAGAACGCTAGTGCCATTATAGCAAATCTAAATAGTGTTATGTTGTTATTCTTCATCTTGTTCATCTTCATCGTCCTCCTCGTCTTCGCTCTCGCCCTTTGTATAAATCATAGGAATTCGATAATCTTCTTCAACTAAGTCATCATCTTTTGTATACAATATAGGCAGTGCTGTGGCTCTACTTGATACAAAAAATTGATATGCAAGCATAATTATTGCTGCAATTAAAATGCCTGGTACAAACACTTCAATAAGCATAGTTATAGAGTTTGATACTGAAAAATTCGATTTGTTACTTTTTTTATAGCCTGAGTTAAACGTTGTAATGCTTGAATCTGGTGTAAACATATTTTTTATAATCGTAGTTGCTTCACTAACTGTTGGCATAGTTGCTCCGCCTTGTGCCTCAAGTCTAGTGTATGCCGCCGAGCTAAAGTTGTATATTAGATAAAAAGCAAACACCCCACCAACTACAAGTCTTACAATTTTCTTGTCCCACAAACTTACTGCTATGTTTTTTATACAGTTTATAATGCTAAGTATAAAAGTCATAATTTACTCCTATCCTACTTTTGATAGACTTCCACTTAACATTTCGTGGAAAGCTTCTATCCTAATTTTGATTTGTTCTTTGTCGGTGTCCGTGTAATCTGTTTCAACACATAAAAATGGCACACCTGCTGCAATCGCAACTTCTTCCATTCGCTCTGCCTCATAAGCTTCTGAAGCTTGCCCTTTTAGCAAATAGTACACAATTCCTTTTGTATTTTCATCAAATTGAACTCTGTCTGGGCTACACACTGTTTGAGCTTTAAACATGTTTCTATATTGGGCTTTAAAGCAAGACGCCACCAAACCAATATCACCTGCATCTTCGTCAACTTCGCTAAAGTCTGGAACATCTAAACACTTATCGTCAAAGTGCGTAATTCCAACGTCGTTTAAGATGTTATACATTTTTGTATTTGGGAAAGCTATCGGTGAGCCTATCAATGTGATTTGAGTTGACGACGGTTTGTCGCTACGTGTTTCGAGATATTGTTCTACTTCTTCGCACCAGCTTTCTTTGTCATCGTCTAGTTGCAACGTATATGCCAAAAAGCTTTGCACAAACGTAGGCATAAGTTTCCATTTTTCGCTTTCCATAATTTCATATGCTTGTTTGTATCCGCTAACTTCTTGCTTTAATATCGAGCTATTAAATGGTTTAGTAGTAAGTTTACTAATTGCATTTAAGATTGATAATTGGTTTATTGTGTGGCTTAGTGGTATACTTTCTAAAAGGTAAGAATGGGGTTCAGTGTAAATAACTTTAATATTAAGTTCTTCTAAATAGTGAATAACTTTTTTATAGCTATCGTTTGTAACTACTACTAACACGGCATCAAGCTTGCTTGCTAAATCAAGTTCTTTATCTAGCAATAGACCGATAGTTGCTTTGGCAACAGGGTCGCTAATTTGCGGGAATATATCGTTTGAGTTTTCACCCATATAATAACTTCCACCGTCCAAAATTATAGGTGTAAGCCCAAATGCTCTTACATATAAGCTATAAAATTTATCGCCTATAATTCCGATTTTTTTTGTTGGTGCATCGCTTATTCCATTTGTTATGTAGTTAAATACTTCGGTAAAATATTTAGGTACTGAATGTTGTTCACATAAAAACTTAACAAGTTCTGCATTTTCATCTAAATAACTCATTTTTGCCTCCCAATGGTACTAGTTTTCTAAAGCTAACTAAAGCTAACTATTAATTATTTTACATGGGATTTTTTACATAGTCAACTAACTTCATAAATTATACATGTTTTTTGTTAGTAACTACTAATAAAAATTAGTAAGCGCTAATATTTTTTATATATTTTTTTGTGTTAATCTTATAAGCTTTTTAAAAATTCTATTGCTTGTCCATCAAACAAGTGATACACTTTTATTAAAAATTAGTTTTATGGAGGAAACTTTATGTTATATGATATACCTAAAAATTGGAATTGGACGACATTAGGGGCTATTACCAAAATAATTGGTGGTGGAACTCCTTCCTCAAAAGTTAGCGAATATTACGAATACGGCGACATTGCTTGGATAACTCCGTCTGATTTATCGGGTTATACTGATATGTATATAAATTGTGGCAGGCGAAATATTACGGCGTTGGGACTACAAAAAAGTTCAGCAAAATTAATGCCTAAAGGTAGTGTTTTGTTGTCCACAAGAGCACCTATTGGATATGTGGCGATCGCACAAAGTGAAGTGTGTACTAATCAAGGTTTTAAAAGTTTTTTGCCCTCTGAAAAATTTATTCCAGAGTATTTATATTTTTATCTTAAATCTATAAAAGATATACTTGAAAGCAATGCGAGTGGAACTACATTTTTAGAGTTATCGGCAAAAAAGGCATCTT
>LNZQ01000165.1 GCA_002007315.1 Epulopiscium sp. Nele67-Bin004 | reverse complement strand
TTTACACGTTCTTCTTCAATGATATTTTTCACCTTTTCTGCACTGCCAATTTCTTGTTTTAAGGTTTTCATTTTCCATTCACAAAGAGCAACATGTTCAGTGAGGTGCGTTTTTTCTGCCACTATTTAGTGCTGATTTTACCCCTGTCTAGTTCATAAGCCCATAGCCCATAATTACACTACTATTAATATCATAGTCACGAATTTTACATACATCAACAGTAGCTTCTACCTATTCAACTTCATTGCTTTGCCCTAAAGGACTAGGCTTCGCCGTCGCAATTTGTTTCATAGAAGAAACCTTGCATAGGTGTTGTTAGCCAAATCAAGATTTGGACAACACCGTATTTGAATTTCCCTCTACAGCATATACTCTTGACCCATCAGTACCAATAACTATGCCTACATGGTCTGAATGCCCGTCATTTTGCCAGTCAAAAAATATAATATCTCCTGGTGCAATATCTTTATAACCTCTGTTTGCCCATCTACCATTTGAAGTAAAATACGGCACACCTTGATTTTGACAAGCAGCAAATTTAGGTTCGCTATATCCAGTTTGATTTAACACCCAACAAAAGTAGCACACCAAGGGGCCCTTGAAGTAAAGCCATACCAACTCCAATATGGTTGCCCAGAGGCATTGCCCACTTGAGAAAGTGCAATATCTACAATTGTTTGATTACCAGTACGAACTCCATCCACAAAATCAACCCCACTTAAATCGCTAGAAGTAGTATTATCTACTGTTCCACCTCCAAAGAGTAGTGGCTTATTACCTAATGTTACACGATATACGTTGTACATTTGTAGTTGCTCAGCTGTTAAGGTGCTATTGGCAATGTCGTTAATAGATTTACTCGTTAGTTTTACATCCAAAATATAATAATTATAGGCAACTTCAACCGTATATGTCCTTGTCTGGGTATTGCCATCACTATCTGTATAGGTTTCTGTTCTTTCCTCAGTTCTGTATCTAATTTCAGTGACAGGCGTTATTGTTAAGTTGTACATTTTGTTAAATAAGTTTTTTATTTCTCCTTGCATTTCATGTGCTGTAAAAGATGGATTTAAGGCTGTTAAATAGCTTGCCAATTGATGTGGGTCGTGCATGATGCTACCCAAATCGTAATTATATTCATCATAATCTGGGTAATCTTCTTCAATACTATCTATCTTTGCTTGGAGTTCTATTTCCATTGCAGTAAATATATTGTCAGCCTTAATTAGTTCTTCATCTTCTGAGGCATACGAGGTTACTAATATTTGATTAGTCATTCCTTGAAATGCCATTGATACCGTACCTATCATAGACGTACAAACTATTACTACTATTAAGCCTATCAAAAATAAAACTACTACTTTAGGATTTTTACTTACTTTAACCACCACATTAACCAATTTTTCAGGGTTAATGTTAGTTGTATTAACCAGGTTGATTTTACTATTTTCAGTTACATTAACTATATTTATAGAATTAATTTGTTTATTATTTCTATTATAATGAGTAGCCATATATTGCTTTCTAATTGCTTTTTTCTGTTGTATTTTTGATAGTGGGTTAGTTGTGTCTGGGTTATCTAGCCTACTTTTTTTGTATAAATAATTTACAGCAGCCTTAATAGATTTTTCTTGTGCCTTTTGAAGTCGGGTATAAGGCTTTAATTTCTGGGTACGATAAGCACTACTTATCTTACTAGCTGTAAATTCTGCTCCTTTTTCCACGCTATGCACCGATTGAACTCCAATGTTTTCATCCTCATCTTTTTCTATTTCACTATGAACTTTGTTCGCTACAATCCTTTTAGGAGTTGCTTTTATAGCGTGTTCTAACTTAGATGGTGGCTTTGCTTTTTCAACTTCCTCAGGCGGCAGATTACAAAGTAAACCTGCCTTATTGAAGTGTAAACGCACTATTGTTTTACCCGTGGCTTCATCAATAGTGCGTTCCTTTGTTTTTATTGTTTTAGTAGGAATTTTAGCTTGTGCCTTGTCGGCAAGCTGTTTAGATTTAGTACTAAGTTCTTCTAATGACTCTATAACTTTTTCGTTATCAGTAAATTGAAGTTTTGAATGTTTTTTCATATATCTTCCTTCCCTAAATCTATTAAATTAAATTTTAACATCAAAAAAAGACGAGATGTTTATCTCGCCTAACTTTTTTAAATTAGTACCGATTATACTCTTAATTAACGCTTTTCGTATACCAAGTCAACAATTCCATTATAATTTTGGGTAGACTTTAGCTTTAATTTTGTTTCTGCACCTAATTTATCAAACAGTTTGATTCCCTCACCTAAAATAGTAGGTATAATTGACAGGACATATTCATCAATTAACCCCTGAGTATGAAACTGTTGTATGATATTCGCACCACCACAAATCCAAATGTCTTTTCCATCTTCTGATTTCAATGTGACACTTAGTTTTTCAATGCTTTCACTTGTGAAACTTATTTCTTCGGTATTTTCTATTTCTCGGTGGGTCAACACATAGCTTTTTTTGCCTTTATATGCCCACTCGTTTGGAGATAGTTCTGTGATAATTTGATAATATGTGCTATATCCTAAAATAACTGTATCAATGGTTTCAATAAAATTTGGGTAACTTCCAAAATTATCTTTATCACTTTCATCTCCACCAAGCCAAGAAACACCACCATCTTTATCTGCAATATATCCATCTAGACTTATTGCAATATATGCTATTATTTTTTTCATTTTTCCTCCAATGACTATATAAATAATCTCACCTATTAAAAATATAATTTTTTTATTAAGTGTACCATACTATAATTTCAAATTCAACAACCTCATTATAATAATTATATCTTAGTCTACTTCAACTAACTTAGTAGTCATAATCCTATAAAGCTCTGTATCTTGTGGGAATTTATCTACAAAAGGCAAGATAACATTACCATAAAAGAGTAGACCCTCACCAACGCCACTGTCTGTTACATATGACAACTGGTGAGTTGATATATTAAGTTGCTTTGCTAGTATCTCTCTATCACGCTTGATTGAGCATATAAATAAAGTCACTATTTTCAAATATATTAGCGACTTCACGAGAGGAGAGCATATCTTTAACATTTTGGGTTATAGCTGTTGGGATACCTCCCCATTTTCTAAATCTTTTCCAAATTTCAACGGAATAGGCTGCCGTTTGTTCATCTTTTAGAAGTAGATGGAACTCGTCCCTATAATATCTAGTAGACTTTTTCTCAGCACGGTTTTTTGTAACCCTGTTCCAAACTTGGTCTTGAACTATTAGCATACCTATTTTTTTGAGTTGCTTGCCTAGCTCTTTAATATCAAAGCATACAAGCCTATTTTCTATATCAATATTTGTATGATGATTGAATACATTAAGACTACCTTTTACATATATCTCTAGGGCTGAACGAATATGCTTTGCTTCCTTTTCCTCTTGTTCTCCAGTGCGTAGTATAAATCTTCTAGTATAGGCATTTTGTGAGGTTTTGGGTCTGAGAGATATTCATTATAAACCAATGTCACACAACGGTCTATTATAGATTTTTCAATAGGAGTAAGTCCCCCCCTACAACCAATTCACATAGAGATAATATAAAATCACTTTTTAAAGCAAGTGGGTTGTCATCATCGCTATAGTTAAGATTTATGTCCATAGGATTAATGTATTGCGAACTGGTCGGTGAAATCTTAATTACTTGCCCGTTAAGCCGTTCAACCAAAGGAAAATACTCACCCTCTGGGTCACATAGTAATATATCATCATTAGTTATAAGAAAAACGTTTGTAATTTCCCTCTTAGCCGAGAAAGATTTACCACTCCCTGGCGTTCCTAAGATAAGCCCGTTAGGCTTGTTGTCAAGAGGAACTTTTTTAAAACAGGAAAAATTTTATTGTGTGATTGCTTCAATCCCTTTAAATATAAGGGTTTGGCTAACAATAAAATATTTACCTAACTTTAT
>LNZQ01000164.1 GCA_002007315.1 Epulopiscium sp. Nele67-Bin004 | reverse complement strand
TATTGACCTATAAAGTAAGGGTAAAGTAAAGGTAAACCTATAGCCCTTACCCAAAAATAATTCTTTATAATTCTGTAATTATTTATCCAGATATGGCAAAAGTATTTTCTGGGTGTAACTGGCTGCATTAGAGTTACATGATATATTTTTCTGTTCTTACAGCAGATTGTCTTAGTGGATTTATTTCAAGTGTGGTAAGTGATATTGGCGAGCTTGAGTCAATTGACGTTATAGAGCGCGGTGAAGGTGGCAATATTATGTCTCTCTTAGTTGTTGGTCAAAAAGAAACTATTTTGGTTGAAACGGAGTATATGATTAGGACGCTACTTGCACCTAATAAGCTTGACTCGTCACTTGGAACGATTGAAATTGTGAGAGAAACTGCAGACAATGTGTCAAATATGTCATTGTTACCTAGTGCATTTTTTGTTTCAGATACAACATTTTTAAAAGATGGCACAATAGGTGAATTTACAATTTACGGTGGTGGCTATGGGCACGGAGTTGGTATGAGCCAAGAGGGTGTGCGAGGAATGGTGAGCCGTGGTTATACATATGAGGAAATTATAGAGCATTATTATAACTGTGTGGAGATTGCAAGTTATCTTTAATTTAGGTATAATATTATCAAAAGGAGGCACAAATGAATAAAAATAATAAAATACAACCAACAAAAGTATATCCAAATACAAATGATAGCTTTTTTAAGAAAATTTATGAGGATAAAGCCGAACTAGTTTCGCTGTGCAGGGGGCTAACAGGTAGAGATGACATCACAGAAGCCGATATAACAGTTACAACATTGAAAGAGACAAATGCAATATACGTGCAAATAAGAAACGACTTATCTTTCATAATAGGTGCAGACATTTTTTTGGTAGAACAACAGTCAAAAGTCAATCCAAATATGCCTGTTAGACAAGGGAGCTATTATTTTAACACATTATCAGAGTTGTTTGGAAACGCTGTATTTCACTCAACAACAAAAAAACAAATTCCACGACCGATATTAATAACTTTTGTAAATGGAAATCCAAAAGGAATATCAAGCGAAATAATTAAATTATCCGATATGTTTGAACCAAATATTAAAGATGATAAGCAAGGTTTAATAAAAATAGACGATATATATCAAAGTTATATCGAGGTTTGCGTTCAAGTGGTGTATTTAAATCACCCAGATAATGAAAAATTTTTAGATACAATTCCTAGCTTAAAAGGCTATGCAATATTTACCCAAAGTTTGAAACATTATCAGTCCAAAGGGCATACTAAAGAAGAAGCAGTTGAGTTAGCAATTGATTATACAATTAATCAACAACTATTAGTAAGTCTTTTGTTAAAAGAAAGGGAAGGTGTTAAAAGTATGGTGATGGCACAAATCACACAAGAAGAATGGGATACATTTAAGTTTGCAGAAGGAAAAGCAGAGGGAAAAGAAGAAGGAAAAGCTGAGGGAAGAAACGAAGGGAAAATTGAAATGTTATACAAAGATTTTAGTTTTTCACCAAATGAAATTGCAGATAAACTTAAACTATCTTTAACAGAAGTTGAGCGTACACTAAGAGCATTAAACTTACAATAACACTAAGGGCAACTTATGCCCTTTTTTTGTGCCCAAATACATAAAATGGTAATATTATAATGTATAAACACTATTTGTGAGGTGATTATATGTCAAGTATTATCGAATTAAACAACATATACAAAAGCTTTTATACTGATGAAGGTGAAATTTCTGTTTTGGAAAACATCAACTTAACTTTAGAAAAAGGTAAAATTTTGGGGATACTAGGACCATCAGGAAGCGGAAAATCTACATTGCTAAACATTTTAACTAATTTGTTACAGCCAACTTCAGGCGAAGTAACTGTTAATGGTAAAATTGGCTATATGTTTCAAAAAGATCATTTGCTTGAATGGCGAACTATTAAAGATAACATTATGATTGGACTTGAAATCCAAAAGAAACAAAAGCAATCAACTGAAAAAATTGACCATCTACTTAAAGCTTATGGCTTATGGGAATTTAGAAATCGCTATCCACGTGAACTTTCTGGCGGTATGCGTCAACGTGTTGCACTAATTCGTACACTTGCGACTGACCCAGATATTTTGTTGTTAGATGAACCATTTTCGGCACTAGATTATCAAACTAGACTTTTAGTTAGTGACGATATTTATAAAATAATTAAACAAGAAAATAAAGACGCAATACTTGTAAGTCATGACATTTCGGAAATTATTTCTATGTCAGACACTATAGCAGTATTGTCAAAACGTCCAGCAACAATTAAAACTACTTGCAACATATCCCTAACGCTTGAAGGTGAGCGTACGCCACTTGAAGCAAGAAAAGCACCTGAATTTAAAGATTATTTTGATTTATTGTGGAAGGAGCTTGAGGCGTATGCAAAGTGATGGATACAAAAATTATATGGACAAAAAGAAAAAACAAAAACGCAACTTACTAATTACACAAATTTTATTGTTGGTTGGGATAATCGTATTTTGGGAATTGTTCGCCCATCTAGGGTGGATTAATACATTTTTAGTTAGTTATCCAAGCAAAATTTGGACGCTATTTTTGCAATATGTGCAAGATGGAACGCTATGGACGCACATTAGTGTGTCGGTTTGGGAAACGTTTTTGGGCTTAACGATAGGTACATCGCTTGGAATTTTGATAGCGATAATGTTATGGAGTTCTGAAAAGCTTGCAAAAATACTAGATCCATTTTTAGTTGTTTTAAATGCGTTGCCAAAAACAGCACTTGCCCCAATAATAATTGTTTGGGTTGGTCCTGGTGTGAAAGGTATCGTTGTAATTGCAGTTATGATTTCACTTGTTGCTACAATTTTATCAGCGTATAACTACTTTATAAATGTTGAGGAAGATAAAGTTAAAATGCTTAAAAGTTTTGGGGCAACTAAATATCAAATTCTAACAAAATTAATATTGCCAGCCAACATCGGAAACTTAATTAACATTACAAAAATAAACATTGGCTTGTCTTGGGTTGGGGTAATAGTTGGCGAATTTTTGGTGTCACGTGCTGGTATCGGATATTTAATTATGTACGGCGGTCAAGTATTTAGACTTGATTTAGTTATGATGGGCGTAATAGTTTTAGCTATTTGTGCACTTGTTATGTACCAAATGTTGAATTTTGTAGAAAAGTTATACTACGCAAAAAGTAACACAAACAAACCTCATTGATTAAACTATAAGTAAATGAAATTATGAGGGGTGTAATTTATGAAAAAATTTATGGCTTTATTTATGATAACTTCTATCGCTTTAGTTGGTTGTTCGTCAGACACAACAAACACTACAAATACAACTAGTACAACTACAAAAACTGAAACTACGACAGAAGCTGAGGTTGAAACAAAGCAACTAACTGAAATTAGTCTTGCAGAAGTAACACATTCAATTTTTTATACACCACAATATGTTGCAATTGAAATGGGATTTTTTGAGGAAGAGGGGCTAGTAATTGATTTGCTTGCAGCTCAAGGTGCAGATAAAACTATGGCGTCACTTTTGTCTGGTGAAGTTCAAATTGGTTTGATGGGTCCAGAATCATCAATTTACATTTACAACCAAGGTAGCCCAGAATATGCCATCAACTTTGCACAGCTTACAAAACGTGACGGAAGCTTTTTGGTTGGGCGTGAAGCTGACCCAGACTTTGAATTTTCTGACTTAGCAGGAGCAGAAATAATAGGAGGCAGAGCAGGTGGCGTTCCGCTTATGACAGTTGAATATGTTGTGAAAAATAACGGCTTAACTATTGGTGAAAACGTTGCAGCAGGTGAAACAAATGTACGTTCAGACATTCAGTTTGATGTTATGGCGGGAACGTTTGTTGCAGGCGTTGGCGATTATGTGACGCTATTTGAACCAACAGCAACTCAGCTTGAAAAAGAGGGGCAAGGCTATATTATTGCATCAATTGGTGAGGAATCAGGAGAAATTCCATATACAGCATATAGTGCTCTTGACACTTATATAGAAGAAAACCCTGATATTATCCAAAGTTTTGCTAATGCAATATATAAAGGACAACAATATGTTGCCGAAACTGATGCGTATGACTTAGCAGTAATAATTTCGCCTCAATTTAGCGAAACTAGTTTAGAGGACTTAACAACAGTTATACAACGATATAAAGATTTTGATGCTTGGTGTAGTGACCCAGTTATGACTGAGGAAAGTTTTGAGAAACTTATGGACGTTATGGAGCTTGCTGGAGAGCTTGACCAACGTGCACCGTATGATATTATCGTTGACAATTCATTTGCACAAACTGCAATGCAGTAAATCCAACAATAATTTAACTAGATTTTAACCTAATATTAACTATAATTCAATGTGTTGTGTAGTATAATTTACTTACGCAACACATTTTTTCTGTTTGGAGGTTGTTAAAGTGAGAGAATTTTTGTTTGAAACAAAAAATGTAAATTTTAAATATATTGGAGCGAGTGAAAATGTTTTAAACAATGTTAATCTTGTTATATATAAAGGGGATTTTGTTAGTATTATTGGGAAGAATGGAGCGGGAAAGTCTACACTTTGTAAAGCGTTAATGGGGCTTATACCTACATATATTAAAGGGGAATTTTTTGGAGAAATTTTATTTGAGGCAAAATCTATTTATAATAAACATATATCAGGGCTTGCTAAAAAAGTTGGATACGTGTACCAAAATTTTGAAAATCAGTTAGTTAGACATCGTGTGCGTGATGAGGTGGAATTTGCACCACAAAATTTTGGATATGAAGATTATAAAAAACGTGCACAATGGGCGATGGAAGAAGTCGGTATACTGCACTTAGAAGATGAGATAGTGTTGTCGCTAAGTGGTGGGCAAAAACATTTGCTTGCATTAGCATCGGTATTAGCACTTGATCCCGAGGTGCTGATTTTAGACGACCCGACATCACAACTGGATATGATGCATAGTGTCATGGTGTATGAATTGCTAAATAAATTAAATACTAAATATGACAAAACTATAATTGTAGTAGAAAACAATGCAAAATTTATAACACAATTTTGTAATCAAGTTATATATATGGACAATGGTTGTGTAAAATTTCAAAACTGCATTAATCAAAGTTTACCAGAAATCAATAAGTTAATTTTAAATTCACAGCTTATAAAAGAAAAATATATATTGCAAACAAATACAAATCAATTTTTTGCAAATTCAACTGTATTAGAAGTTAAAAATATTAATCATTATTTTAGGTCATTAAATAAGAAGAAAAAACAAATATTACACGACATAAATTTGAGCTTTTGTGAGGGAGAGAAAGTTGTTATTTTGGGCAACAATGGAGCAGGAAAAACGACTCTTATGCGACTTATGGGGGGACTTATTGCACTAAAAAATGGGGATATTTTGTATAATAATAAGTCTATAAAAAAAGTATCGCTAACGAGGATTTCAGAGTGGATAGCGTATTTATATCAAAATCCTGAGGAGATGTTTTTACACAGCTCAGTGCAAAAAGATATAGAATTGTTTCCAACATCACGTTATAAGTATGATGTTAAGGAACTTTGTGATGATATTATTACAAAATTTGATTTGCAATCACTTAAAGAACAAGATGGGCGACTTCTTAGCGGGGGAGAGGGACGTAGAGCAACGCTTGCGATTGGAATGGCTATGACACCAGCTGTGATGTTGCTTGATGAACCAACAGCAGCACTTGATGTATCAAGCCGAAATGAATTATTTAAGCTACTTAGTTTAATTGATACAAAAGTTGTTATAATTACAACGCATGATTTAAGCCTAGTGACTGAATGGTCTAATCGTGTTATAGTTATGTCTCAAGGGGAAATTGTGTTTGATGACACGCCAAAATACTTTGCAACTAGCACTATTGATATGAAAAAATGGGGCATATTGAAAGAGGAGGTTGAGGTGTGAAAGAAAATATCTTAAAAATTTTATCTATAGAAAATATTAAATTATCACTATTTAGAAGTTCATATGGATTAAATAATAATTTTCTTGCAAAAATAGATGGTCGAGTTATATTGATATGGTATCTATTTTATGTAGTTGCACCGTGGCTTGTTCAAGATAACACTTTAATTTTGTTGTGGGCTGTGCAATTTTTGCTTGTTGCATTAGCTTGCAAAGTTAGTAAAGTTATTTTAGGCATAATGGCGATAAGTGTATTTATTAATATTGGGGGAATGTTTATTATGTTGCTAATTTTTAGCAACAATTTTGAAACGATTACGCAAATTTCTGTGCTGAGTTTTAAAATATTAGTTAGTTGCCTTGCAACTGCTTGTATGTTTAAGGCTATCGGACCAGAAAAGCTTAGTGATTCCCTATTAAGGCTTAAAGTTCCGCAAATGTATTGTTTTGGTATTTCATATGGATATAAAATTATTCCAATATTTATTGATGAATTTGTGGGCACATATCAAACTTATAAAATTAGAGATAAAGGCATTTCGGGAACAAATTTTAAAGTGGCACGAACTGTAGCTATAGAGGTTGCTAGAATTATAAAGTGTTTTTATCCTATAGTTTTAAATACTAATAAACGTTTTCGTACTATTAGAGAAACTTTAGAACTTAAAGGATTCACATATAGCATAAATGATCCCGAAGTAATTAAATTAAAAACTAGCCATATGAAATTATCAATGTTAGATTTATTATTTTCGTTGTATGCACTATTAATATTATTATTTACAATTATTATATCAAAATTCGGAGGATAAAAAAATGAAAATAGATTTTCACTGTCATATGTTATTATCACAAAAAACACCTTTTGATAAATGGCTTTTTGAAAAAACGATTGCACAAGCAAAAAAGATGGGACTTGATGCACTGGTATTAACAGAGCATATGCCAGCACAATACTTTGAACAAATGTTTGAATATTTGCAAGAAAATTTTCTGTATAATGGATTGTGCTATAATGTAGATGGCTTTAGGTTATACACTGGAATGGAAGTGGATATTGAAGGGCGTGGACATATTTTAGTTATGGGTGAGCGAAATGACGTCTTAGTGCTTAGGCGAAAATTTTTGGCTTATGAAAATGAACCTAAGCTTGAGGAGCTTATTAATGAGGCGAGAGAGTATGATACATTTATTGTTGGGGCACATCCTTATAGGGAAGGTCGAGAGCTTGTTGGAATGGATATCGAAAGTTTGAAAAAGCTTGATGCATTAGATGTAAATGGAAAAGACTGGTTTCTAAAGTCTGATACAGAGTTGTTTGCTAAATTTTTGGGGTTGCCTGTCGTTGCAGGTAGCGATACGCATATTTATTTGCAAGCAGGGGTAATACATTCAGAGTTTGATAAGCCGTTTGACACAATTGCTGAACTTAAAGCTATTGTTAGTGAAACATCGCCACCAATTTGGCTTGATTCAAAAATAGGAGAAAAAGTTCAATATGCTGCTGAAGCAAAAGCATTACTGAAAAAAATGTAAAAAAATTAGAAAAAAGGGTTGACATTTCCGCCAACATAGTGCATAATATGGACATATGTAAGGCGGAATAGCTCAGTTGGCTAGAGCACATGGTTCATACCCATGGTGTCGGGGGTTCGACTCCCTCTTCCGCTATGATATTCAAGGGGCGATATCTTTCGGGGTATTGTCCTTTTTGCGTTTAAAAACAAAGGAGGATAAAATTATGCACGATTACTTACACAATACGATTCAATGCCCAGTATGCAAAAACCATTTCTTCCACGAAGAGGAATATGTAGCAACAGACTACTATATTAAAGAAGAAATATATACAAACTCAGAAAATGTAGACAGATATGTATGTACAAATTGCTTTTACGAACAACAAAACCGTTCATACACAATAGAGGATATCACAAGATACCTTTTACTTACGTTGCAATCACAACCAGAACTTAAATCACCAACATTAACCGAGTACAATTTAGAGTACTACATTAATAACCTAGTATACTTAGTGAACAGAGAACATATCATAACTCAAATGTTGGAACAAATTAAAATAAGTGAGCCTAAAGTGTCACAGGAGAAACAATTTTCTAATAACCTTTACTCAAACATTATTCAAGAAGAATTTTTAGTAGACTCTAAGCTTGGATTACTTAGCTATATTACAACACAAAACCAAAGCAACTTATACAACACTGAACTCTCAATACTTCTTCCAATAGAAGACTCAGAATATATGTTTGTACTTCCAAATCTAACGAAAACTGTAACAGCAAAAGAGGCTCTTGAGCTTAACATTATATTAAGTGACTATGCACAGAAATTAGTTCACACTGTTTTAACAAAGTATCAAGATACTCCAGTTGAAACAATTCAACGTATAATAGTTGGGGAACTTATCAAAACACAAGAACACCAACCACACAACAAGCACGGTCACATAACACATGAACATTTAAGCACAAAAGAACTAGACCATATCAACACTTGCAATCAACAACAACTAGAAATTAATTGTAAGAACCAAATTCTTAGAAGATGTATGCTATCAATGAGAGTAAACCAAGATAATAAACACTAATCACCACTTTCAGCTCTTTATCTAATTTAAACAAGATAGAGGGTTTTTTTGTGTCTAAACTACTTTTTGACAAGAGCTAAAAATAAATAAATATTAGCACAACTTTCGTCAGCAAATAATATACTAATATGGAGTATGTAGAAAATTGTTGAATTAAGGAGAGTTGTCTATGAGATATGAAGAAGCACCAAATATGTATGTATCAGAATACCCACGTCCTGACCTTATGACACACCACTGTTGTCATCACAAACCAGAACCTAAATGCGAATGTGAGTGCGAGTGCAAATGTCATCACCATAAACCAGAGCCACCAAGACCAAGACCAGAAAAACCATGCGGGTGTGGCTGTCATCACCACAAGCCAGAGCCACCAAGACCAGAAAAACCATGCGGTTGCGGCTGTCATCATCACAAGCCAGAGCCACCAAAGCCAGTAAGACCAGAAAAACCATGCGGTTGTGGCTGTCATCATCACAAGCCAGAGCCACCAAAGCCAGTAAGACCAGAAAAACCATGTGGGTGCGGCTGTCATCACCATAAACCAGAGCCACCAAAACCAGCAAGACCAGAAAAACCATGTGGTTGCGGTTGCAATAAGCCAAAAAAACCATGTTGTAAACCAGCACCAACACCACGTCCACCAAGACCTTGTAAACCATACCAACCACAAAGACCTTGGGGCAGATAATTAAATTTAGGTGGCACACGTTGTCACCTTGTACATAAATTAAACATGTCCGCATATAAATAGTACAAGATATTATTATTTATAAGGAGGAAAATCTATGGTAAAGAAAGGCGGATTGGCAGTTAATACGCTAATTTCTACTGCAGGATCGGTGTCCACACGACTTGTTGGAATGTTGTCTATGATATACATTTCTAACCAAATTGGAGCTGAGGGTGTAGGGCTATACCAACTTGCTATGACAGTATATTTAATGGCGTATATGATTGCATCGGCAGGTATAATTACATCGATATCCAAACTTGTAGCCGAAGAAATAAGCCGTGGTTGGATGTATCGAGCCAAAAAAGTTATGACGATTTTTTTAACTATTGGCTTTGTAATGAGTCTATTTGTTACAGGACTTGCCTATATTAATGCAGAAGCGTTAAGTATTATGATAATTAAAGATACTCGTATCGTTAGCGGTTTACGTATACTTGTGCTTAGTATCCCGTTTATGACGTTGTCAGCTTGTTTTAAAGGATATTTTTATGCTATAAAAGATATAATAAAGCCAGCTAGTGCAGAAGTATTTGAGCAGTTTATTAAACTGATTTTAACTGTTATATTTTTAGGTCATTTTGGTACAAGTGATTTAGTTATGGCGTGTGTCGGGATGAGTCTTGCAATAACAGTTGGTGAAGTGCTGTCGTTTTTATATTTAGGCTTTTTGTACTATATAAGCCGAATTAAAAATCCTAAGTATGACGAAACTAGCAAAGGCGAACGTAGCTTAATACCTAAAATTTGTAGTGTGCTATTGCCAATAACAGCATCATCATATTTAACTGCAGTGTTCGTATTGTTAGAAAATACGCTTATACCTATGGGGCTACGTGAATTTGGGCTATCAGACGTTGAAAGTGTTAGTATTTATGGAATGATAAAAGGTATGGTTATGCCGCTACTATTTTTCCCAACGGCATTACTTTCGGCGTGTTCAACGATACTTACACCAGAAATATCAAGAGCACAATCGCTTAGATATAAAGGTCGTGTTGAGAGTCTTGCTGCCCGTGTGCTACACCTAACACTAGTGCTTGCATTTTTTATAATTAGTACATTTGGTATTTATGGCAAAGAACTTGGACTAACTATTTATAGCAACAATGAAGTTGGAAGATTACTTCAAATTATGGTATTTATATCGCCATTTATGTACATAGAAATTGTTGTTGATGGTATTCTTAAAGGTATGGGTGAACAGAGAAAATGTTTGAATTATAGAATAGTAGATGCAATACTTAGAATTTCAATGATGTATTTATTGATACCAAGAATGGGTATTAGTGGTTTGCTTATTACGATTATGTTAAGCAATGTAATATCTGCGACGTTACACCTAAATAGATTGTTAACAGTTACAACGCTAAAAATTGATTTTACTAAATGGATTTTGCACCCAGCAATATCTGCTTTAGCTGCAAGCATCGTTTCTAAAACAATTGTAATGGATAGAATTTTAGCAGATTTCAATGTAAACATAAAACTAATGGGTAGCATTGGTGTTGCAACAATTTTTTACACATATTGTTTGTATATATTACAAAATGTTACGAAAGAAGAACTGAGCTTTAAATAGGGGTGACCATAAGGTCGCCCAATTTTTGTATGGCATAAAATATAACACTATGGTAAAATATACAATATGTGGATACGTTAAGAAAAAATATACTCGTTTATACTCGAAAATCCAAAAAAATTATGTTATAATAAGAGGGGTGTAGTGAGACAAATGAAAAAACGAACAAATTTTAATCCATACAATAGCTATTATCAATACAGAAGCACTCAAAAATACAACAAGAAACTGAAAATAATTGGCTTAATTATGCTTGTAATATTTGTGGTGTATAGTGTTCAAATTTTTATTGACTATGCATATGAACATAAAACAGATCCCCAATTTGTAATGACAGAGGAACAGTCAGGCGATTTTGTGCAATCAACAATAAGTTATTCAACGCACAAACAAATTCCGACTGTTAAAGGGCTTTATGTTCCAGCCTACAAAGCAAACAGTAGCATTGATAGTCTTATTGAAATTGCAAATACTTCAGAAATTAATAGTTTTATTATTGATATAAAAGACGATAGCGGTTATTTAACCTTTGACAGTGACAATCCGCTACTTGTTGAAGCTAGAAGTGTGCGTACTTACCCAGCGATTTCGGATATAGAAGATTTAATGGATAAACTCTATAAAAATAATATATATCCAATAGCTAGAATTGTTGTATTTAAAGATAAAGTGGTAGGAAATACGTTTCCAGAACGAATGGTACAAAATTACGAAGGTGATGTATATGAAAACTCACAAGGCGAAACGTGGTTAAATCCTTATGACAAAACGAACTGGGAATATATTTTGGAAGTTTGTAAAGAGGCAATAAATGTTGGTTTTAAAGAAATTCAGTTTGACTATATACGATTTCATGAGTCTATGACAACAGAACGTGTTGATTTACCAACAGAGGAGATAACAAAAACCGAAGTTATTACAGAATTTGTTGACTATATGGTTGAACATCTTGACCCGTATGGAGTAGTTATTTCAGCAGATGTGTTTGGAGCTATAATTACAAGTAGCATAGACGCTAATATTGTTGGGCAAGATTATAAAGAACTGGTAAAACGGCTTGATGTAATATGTCCGATGATTTATCCGTCGCATTATGGAACGGGCTCGTTTGGACAACAAAATCCTGACCTTGCACCATATGAAATTATACTTGGTGCATTGCAATCTTCAAATGAAGTTATTAGAACTTTGCCTATAGAAGAAAGAAAGGCAATAGTTAGACCGTGGCTACAAGATTTTACAGCTACTTGGGTAACTCCACATCAACAATATACAGAAGTACAAGTTAGAGAACAAATTGATGCGGTATATGATGCACTTCTAAAAGAATGGATACTTTGGAATGGAGCAGCAATTTACACCCAAGAGGCACTAAAAACAGATTAAAGGAGCAAATAATATGGTAGATAAGGATAAAGTGATTCTTATGACAAAGCTTGCACAACGTGATAAAAACCATATGAAACGTGATCGTGAAATTGTTAATCATGATAGACGTTATTACGTTTACATCAACAATTTAAAAACTAGACTTAGTATACTGTTGGTTGCAGTGACATTGATTGGGGCATATTTTTTGTGGGAGATAGAAGAAGGATTAAATATCCCAACATCACAAGATGAGCTTATGCAAGTTTATGTATATCCTAGTGTAAAAATAATTTTAGTATGCTTAATTGTTGCAACAATTGTTTCAAGTTTGGTGCACCGCAAGCGATACAATGAAGCAAATGCAAGAGTAAAAGAATATAACGAAATTTCTAAAGAATTAGTACAACTTTATGAAAATGAGAATGGAGGAGTAGATGATGGGGACAGATAGTTTGTTGTTATTTAGACAGTCATTAGTAAAATTTTATAAAAACTACGAAACTATTATATTGTTGATGGTAAAATTTATTATCGTAACACTATCATTAACGACTATAAATACAGCTATAGGGGTATCAGTTAGTGCAAATAACTTGTGGGTAACTATGGGGATTGCCTCGATTGGAGCAGTAGTACAACCGTCTACTATACTTTGTGTGTTGATGGGGATTGTGGTTTTTCAATTACTTAACATTAGTTTGATTTTAGGGGCAGTTGTTGCTGTAATATGTATACTTTCTTATGTTATGTACATAAGACTATTTACACAAGAAACAATTTTAATTATGTTAACATTGCTTTTAATACCTACAGGTACAGTATATCTTGTACCGCTTGTTGCACCGCTGTTTTTTGGAATCGGAGGCATCGGAGGGATTATGTTTGGTTGTTTGTTTTATTATACATTTGACCAATTTCATTTTTTGATGAGCAACAAAATATCAGAACTTTCTATTGATACAATAGAACTTGTTGTGATGACTATAGCTGATAATACGTTATTTAATACAGAAATGCTTGCGACTATTACAGTACTTTCAATCGTATACACAATTGTATATGTAATAAAAATTCAGCCAATCGATTATGCATCTTACATTGCTGTTGGAATTGGTGGAGTTATAAATGTGTTAGGTTTTTTGATTTCGCACATATTGTTAGGTGTTAATATAAATATAGCAACTACTATATTATTTACTATACTTAGTGTGGCTGTAGGTTGTATATTTGTATTTATGTCAGTTGTACTTGATTATAGTAGAGCTGAGATGGTTCAATTTGAAGATGAGAGCAACTATTACTATGTTAAAGTTGTACCTAAAATTGAAGTGAATGCTAAACAAGCAAAAACCCAAAAAGTGTATGGCGGTCAATTTGATGACCAACAAGAATCTTTATAGAGCTAAATTATTTTAGCTCTTTTTTGTATACAAGTTTTGGTAAATGTGTGTTATAATAAATTAAAATAGAGTAGAAAGGGCTAGGTAGATGGATTTTTTACAGTCAACTTTGGAGCAAATACCGTTTTTTACTATTCCGAGCATACAAATAAAAGATGCATTAGATATAGCGTTAGTGGGTATTGCATTATATAAAATAATTTTGTGGATTAAAGATACAAGAACTTGGTCAGTATTTAAAGGAATAGTCATAATATTTACTGTAGCAGTTTTTGCCTATTTGTTAGAGTTACACACTGTTTCATTTATAATTACTAACACAATTACGGTAGGGACTATAACTATAATTGTACTATTTCAGCCTGAACTTAGACGTGCATTAGAACAGTTAGGTCAGGGGAAAATATGGGAAATGGCAAGTAGCAACAATGACAAAGAAAAAGAAACGATTACAGAAGAAACTATTGCAAGTATAGTCAAGTCATGTAGTCAAATGTCAAAAACTAAAACAGGTGCATTAATCGTAATAGAGTCCCACACACCGCTTACTGACTATGAGCGAACGGGAATAAATATTGATGCATGTATTAGTAGCCAACTGTTAATTAACATATTTGAAAAAAATACGCCACTACACGACGGGGCTATTGTTATTAGCAAAAACCGTATTGCTGCTGCAACTTGCTTTTTGCCACTAAGCGATAGTTTATCAATTAGTAAAGAACTTGGAACAAGACACCGAGCAGCTATTGGGGTATCAGAAGAAACAGATGCAACTGTCGTCGTTGTATCAGAAGAAACAGGGGCTATATCTTATGTTGCAAACGGAAAAATAAAACGAAATTTGGACACAGAAACGTTAACAAATCTTTTAACGAAGCCAAAAAAACCAAAAGACGCCCAAAAAAGAAAAATCTCATTATGGAAAGGAAGACGACGCCATGAATAAATTTTTAGCTCATAACTTACACTTAAAAATATATTCGTTGGTACTTGCTATAATGCTTTGGTTATTTGTAATAAACACACAAAATCCGATACAATCGCAAGATATTAAAAATCTCGAAGTTGATGTTGTTGGTCTTGCTTTAATTCAAGATAAAGGATTTGTTGTACAAAATGAAGATGAACTTATGAATTTGACAATAAATGTCGATTTGCAAGGCCAACGCCTTGAACTTGAGCAGTTGCTATCAAATCAAGATTCGCTAATACAAGCCGAAGTAAACATCAGTAGATATGCCACGGAACTAAACCCAAATACAGGCACGTCTGAAAGGTCGGTTCCAATAACAGTAAATTTGATGATTGATAACGTTGTAATTGACGATTATAACCCCAAACTTATATACGTCACATTTGAAAGCGAAGACATTAGAACTTTTCAAATTGAGTATGAGATTGAAGGAAAAGAAGATAGCCAATATATGACGCTTGACCCGATTATTAAAGTAACAGATGTTGAAATTACAGGACCTGAAAGCAAACTTGCAAGTATAGAAAAAGTTATGGTAAATATAAACGTTGACGAATTTAGTGAAGATACATTGACATACAAATTGCCTATTATAGCATACGATATAGATGGGAATGAAGTCACTGAACTTGTAAAAAATCCACAAACAGCAGAAGTAATTTTGCCTATAGGTAAAAAAGTAACAGTGCCAATAGAAGCCCAAATTGGGGGGTCGCTGCCAAGTGGATATATACACACAAATACAATTATAACTCCAAGTGAAATTACTATCGTTGGAAAAGAAGAAGTTGTAGATGAAATTGCAAGCATAAAATTAAATCCTATATATTTAACCAACCTAATAGAAAATACAACTAAACAAGTTGAATTTATTATGCCTGATGGTATAGAATATATGGATAAAATAGATAATAATGCTGTTGTAACTATGGAAATACAAAAAATTAGTACTTATGAATTTAATATAGATATAGATAATGTAAACTTAACTATAACAGGGTTAAGTGATCATCTGGAGTATGAATTTATAAGCAATTATCTAATTTTGACGCTTGGAGGCACTGCAGAAGAACTTCTTGGCTTTGACAAAACAAGTGTGGCTGCAAGTATAAGTTTGCGTGACTTAGAGCCTGGAGAATATACGCTACCAGTTGAAGTGAGTATAGATGATACAGTACAAATAGTAGATGAATTTATTACGCTTGATATATCAATTTTTGCCGAAGAAATTATTGTGGAGCTGGAACTTCCTGACCCTGAAACAATTGAAGCAACTATAGAAGAACAATCTGAGGAAGGAGATATGGAAGAGGTAGAAGATGTATCTGAAATTGATCAACAATGAATTTAGAGTTACACCAAAATATCGTCCACAAAATTTGGCACAAGACCCAATCACAAAAATTTGGCTTGAAGAAGAAGTGCTAAAAAGTTTTTATAACATGAATAAAGCTATGCAACAAGCGAGGCTATCCCCTCTAATATTAGTAACGGGGTATCGTTCGTTTGCACACCAAAAGCTACTCTACAATACAAAGCTTGAAAATCTTGAGAGACTTATGCCAAGTGATGACGCACAGTCAGTTATCAATGTGTTGCCACCTGGTTCAAGCGAATTTCAAGCTGGGCTTTCTGTAGAGGTATGCACAACTACAATGATAGAAGAAGAAAAAGAACTTCATGAATTTGAGTTTACTTTTCATAAAAAATGGGCACATTCTAATTGTATAAACTATGGCTTTGTAATTAGATATCCAGCTGATAAAGTGCATATAACTAAAGTTGATTACAAACCTTATCACTTTAGATATGTTGGAATAAATCACGCAAAAAAAATGTGTAAACTCAATTTATGTTTAGAAGAATATTTAAACCAATACAAAAATCTACGATTTAATTTGTAGATATAGGAGGAAACTATGAAAAATTATGGATTAAATGAATTACGTGAGATGTACTTAAAGTTTTTTGAGAGCAAAAACCACCTTAGACTTAAAAGTTTTGCTCTTGTGCCAGAAAATGATAAAAGTTTGCTATTAATTAATGCAGGAATGGCACCTCTAAAGCCATACTTTACTGGTCAAGAAGTGCCACCATCAAAAAGAATAACAACTTGCCAAAAATGTATACGTACTGGTGATATCGAAAACGTAGGTAAAACAGCAAGACATGGTACGTTTTTTGAGATGCTCGGAAACTTTTCTTTTGGTGATTACTTTAAGAAAGAAGCAATTGCTTGGTCGTGGGAATTTGTAACAGAAGTTTTAGAAATTCCAGTAGAAAAACTATACATTTCTGTTTATGAAGAAGATGAAGAAGCAGCTGAAATTTGGCACAAAGAAATTGGACTATCTAAAGAGAAAATTTTCTACTTAGGAAAAGAAGATAACTTCTGGGAAGTTGGTACAGTTGGACCTTGTGGACCTTGCTCTGAAATTTATTATGATAGAGGCGAATCGTTTGGTTGTGGTTCTGATGACTGTAAACTTGGGTGTGATTGCGATAGATATTTAGAGTTTTGGAACTTAGTATTTACGCAGTTTGACAAAAATGAAGACGGTTCATACACGCCACTTCCAAATCCTAACATAGATACAGGTATGGGGCTTGAGCGTATTGCTGCAATAATGCAAGATGTGCATACGTTGTTTGATGTTGACACTATTCGTGCGATTCGTGATCACGTTTGTGAGCTTTCAGGCAAAAAATATGGTGCAGATGCAAAAGCAGATGTATCGATTAGAGTTATAACTGACCACATTCGTTCGGTTGTGTTTATGGCATCTGATGGAGTTCGTGCGTCAAATGAAGGTCGTGGATACGTTATGAGAAGGCTGCTTAGACGTGCAGTTAGACACGGAAAAATATTAGGAATAGAAGGACTATTTTTAGAACCACTTATCCGTACAGTTGTTGACAATTCAAAACACGAGTACACAGAGCTTGAAGAAAAATATGACTACATTATTAAGTCATTAACAGTTGAAGAACAAAACTTTAACCAAACGATTGAGCAAGGGTTAACGATACTTGAAGGGTATATTGATGAGTTAACTAAGTCTGGAAAAAAAGTTTTGGATGGTGATGCATGTTTTAAATTGTATGACACATTTGGGTTCCCAATAGATTTGACGCTTGAAATTCTTGAAGAAAAAGGACTTGGTATAGACGAAGAAGGCTTTAAGCAAGAAATGGAAAAACAACGTGAGCGTGCAAGAAATGCCCAAGCCGAAACAAGCTATATGGGTGCAGAAGAAACGATATTTAACAAACTTGATACAGAAGTAAGCACACAGTTTGTAGGCTATACACCAAAAGAAGTGACGTCTAACATTGTATTTATTACAACAAATGATAACATTGTTGACGAAGTAACTTCAGGCGAAACAGTGTTTATAATAACAGCAGAAACTCCGTTTTATGCAGAAGGTGGGGGGCAAGCAGGTGACTTTGGTACAATCAAAACACAAACTGGTGAGGCGAAAATTACAAACACAACAAAAGTTGCTGGAGCAAAAATTGCACATCATGCTGAGATTGTTGAAGGAACAATAAGTGTTGGGCAACAAGCAACATTGATTGTGGACAACGTATTACGCCTTGACACAGCAAGAAATCATAGTGCAACTCACATACTTCAAAAAGCACTTAGAGATGTTGTTGGAAACCATATCGAACAAGCAGGCTCAAACGTAACAAAAGATAGACTTCGTTTTGACTATACGCATTTTGAGGCGTTGACACAAAGTCAAATTGAGCAAGTTGAAACGTTAGTAAACGAAAAAATACTTGAGGGGCTTGATATTAATATAGTAGAAACATCTATTGATGAAGCTAAAAAGATGGGTGCAATGGCACTGTTTGGCGAAAAATACTCTGATGTTGTACGAGTTGTTGATATGGGGGGGTATTCAATTGAGCTTTGTGGAGGAACGCATCTAAGTAATACCGCACAAATTGGTACGTTCAAAATTGTATCTGAAACAGGTGTTGCATCAGGCGTTAGACGTATTGAAGCCGTTACAGGGCGTCAAGCTATTGAATACTATCGCTTAGTGGAAAAAACGTTAGACGAAGTTGCAACTGCTATCAAAGCTAAAAAGTCAGATGTAGCAAAACGTGTAGAAACTTTGAGTGTTGATTATAAAAAGTTGCAAAAAGAAAACGAGAGCTTAAAGACACAAATTGCTAATCAAAAAGCAAGCGACGTATTAAGTGATGTTGTTGATGTTGCAGATATAAAAGTGTTGGCTAAACAATTTGATGGAATGGACACAAACGGTCTAAAACAAATGGGAGACACACTAAAAGATCAGTTAGGCGATGGCGTGGTATTTTTAGCATCTCATGTTGATGGAAAAGTGAGTTTAGTGTGTATGGCAACTAAAGCGGCGAATGATAAAGGCGTGCACTGTGGGCAAGTTATATCAGCGTCAGCAAAAACAGTTGATGGTGGCGGCGGTGGTCGTCCAAATATGGCACAAGCAGGTGGTAAAAATCCAGCAAACATAAACAAAGCATTGGAAGTAGCGTTATCAACTATTAAAGACCAATTAACAAAATAGGGGGATACAATGAAAAAAATATTAGTTGTAGTAGACATGCAAAATGACTTTATTGATGGAGTTTTAGGTACAAAACAAGCACAAAATATTGTGCCAAATGTTATACAAAAAATAAAGAAATATATGCAAGATGGCGAAACTATTTATTTTACAAAAGACACCCATACGACAGATTATTTGAATACGCAAGAAGGTAAGCGTCTACCTGTAGAACATTGCATTAGAAACACTGCGGGGTGGGAGCTTAATCCTGAAATACAAAAGCTTGCTGATGAGATACAAAAAGATAGTTTGCAACCTATTATATTTGAAAAGCCAAGTTTTGGTAGTGAAGTTTTGCCAACAACGATAAAAAATTCAGTGCAAGAAAATGAAAAGGTAGCAATAGAAGTGATTGGGCTTTGCACAGATATTTGTGTTATATCAAATGTGGTGCTTATAAAGGCATTTTTGCCAGAAGCAACAGTTCAAGTTGATGCCTTATGTTGTGCAGGAGTTACGCCCGAAAGTCACGAAAATGCTATAAATGCTATGAAAATGATTCAAGTAGATATTATAAATTAGTGATAAATAGTGGGCAAATTTTTGTCCACTATTTATAATTCATAAAACTCTTTTATAATATAATAGTTTACAAAATACGAGTTATTTGTTATAATTTATTTTTGTAAGGAGGATAATTATGGAAAATAACGACATTATAACAGAAGAACTTGAAGCTACACCGAAAAAGAAAAAGATAAAATGGATATTAGTTCCTTTAACTCTTGGAATAATTGGCGGAGCAGTTGGCCTCTACAAGGAAAGTTTAAAACCTAATTCGTGGCAAGTTACGCTTGATGGTGAACCAGTAGCAATAGTTCAAACAACCGAAGAAATGACAGAGGATACGATTGAAGAAATATTAGCTGGCGTTATAGAGCAACTTGAGGAAGATGAAGGTCGCAGTATACAAGTAAAAGAAACTATGAATATAGAGTTTATAAATGCAAAAAAAGATACGTGGATAGAAATCGACACATTGCAAGAGATTTTACAAACTAGTTTAACGTATTTAGTTGAAGGTTATGAAATTTTAGTTGATGGTGAGCCAAAAGGAACAGTTGATAATGAAGAAATTGCAATTGGAATTTTAGAAACAGTTGCAAAATCGATATTGCCAGATGAGTCAATAGTTGAGCTTGCACAAACTGATGCGATACCTGTTATGACTAGAGCAAGCCTTGCAGAAAGTCCAATAACAACGATACAAGTAGTTGACTTTGTTGTTAAAGAGCCTGAAGAAACAACTGAAGATGAAGAACTTGAGGCATTAAATGAGTTGCTAGAAGAAATAATATCATCTGAAGACGAAACAGAAGTTATCGAACCTACAGAAGAAGTGATTACAGAAGAAGCTAAAGAAACAGAAGTTGATGAGGAATTAGCTGAAGAAGAGGAAGAAGACGAAATTGATGCAGATACACCTATATCACAAGAGATGGAAACGTTATTATTTGATGGTGAAGTAGCAGGTAGAATTGTCTACATAGAGAAGGAAGAAATCCAAGATTCTCAGGAAGTAACCGAATTTCTGTTGTCAAACACTGAAGAAGTGATAGAATACACTTTGGAGTCGGGAGACACTATATGGGGTGTTGCACTTATGTATAACACTACAATGGAAGAAATTATAGCTCTAAACCCACAAATAGTTGATGAAACAAAAATGCAGATAGGCGAAGGAATTCAAGTGTCAGCACCATCACCAGTGTTAGGTCTTAAAACAACTGAAATAGCAACATTTAACGAAAAACTTGTCAGAGAAATTGAATATGTTGAAAATGATGAAATGTATGACGATGAAGAAGAAATCGTACAAGAAGGTAACGATGGGCTTAAAGAAATTATAGTTAGGCTTGAAAAACTTAACAATATTGAAATTGATCGTGAAGTTGTTGAAGAAAATATTTTGATTGAGCCAACAACTACAATAATTGAGTTTGGTACGCTTGAACGCCCTGAACCAGAGCCAGAAGTGTCAGTGTCAACATCATCAAACACGATTGTGTCGTCATCATCAAGCAAGCAGTTTATGCACCCACTTAATTGGGCTGGTTCTATATCGTCAACGTATGGTCCAAGATGGGGTACATTCCATGGTGGACTTGATATAGCGGCACCATACGGCACGCCTATATATGCTGCAGACGCTGGAACTGTAACGTATTCGGGCTACAATAGTGGTGGGTATGGTAATATGGTAATTATTGACCATGGAAACGGTTATGAAACATATTATGCACACAACAGCAAAAACCAAGTACAAGTTGGTCAAAAAGTTTCAAAAGGGCAATATATTGCAGATGTAGGTTCAACAGGATATTCAACAGGAAATCACCTACATTTTGAAGTACGATATAACGGAAATCGTATGAACCCATACAGTTTTATATATTAAATTATAGAGGGCGGTCTAACAATGGACTGCCCTATTTTTTTAGTTAGCCATAGCGTTTGATAACATAGAAATGAATTGTTGTTGCTCTGGTTCAAGAAGTGGCGTAATCGTTTTAAGTAAAGTGTTTGGATCAAATTTATCAATTTGCGAATAATCTATATTTTCAGCTTGTTGCTTAGGTTGATAACTGTGTTGATACGAAGTAACAGGAGGTTTACGCTCACCAGCTAACACTAGTAGCTCAAGTAATCCTGCTTTATCTGGATGCAAATTTTTGCTCACATCTAACAATAAATCTTTTTGCCAATCCCCATTTTTGTCTTTAGAAATAGGCGACGTTTCCTCGTCATAAAGTTTAAAAGTTTCAATCAACTCTAAAGCTTTTATTCCGATAGCTACCGTTTTTTGGATATCATCGTCAAGATATGGTAATATACATTTTACTACAAGCATAAACTCCGTATTTATTGCATTGTCCAATGGATTATTCATTTTTTTGCTCCTTTTTTACAAATTTACTTATTTTAGTATATTTTCAAAACTATCAAAGTATGATAATATATAAGAGTACATTAACACTAGGGGGAGAGGCTTATATGAATAAAAAATTTTGCGTAATGGTAGCTACATTAATATTATCAGCACAAACAGTAATGGCATCAAATATAAACTTAATTATTAATAGTAATATTGTAGTACCATCAGTAAATCCAGTGCAAGTTGAAGGGACAACTTTAGTTCCTGTAAGAATTGTAAGTGAGCAGTTAGGAGCAACAGTAGGTTGGGACAGCGAAACAGAAACGATAACTATTTCAAGTTCGGGAAAAGTTATTCAGCTGCAAATAGGAAATGAAACAGCCTATGTAAATGGTGTCCAAACAGAACTAACATTAGCACCTGAAATCATCGAAGGAACAACTATGATACCACTTAGATTTGTATCAGAAAATTTAAATGTTCCGATAGATTGGGATAACGATACTCAAACAGTGCTTATCAATTCAAGCAAAACAGACCTTGAAAAGTTACCAAAAAATCTTACAGCGACTCAAGCGTTAGATGTATTAAGAGAAACGTATTCTGACCAAATTGACTACTCGTATCAAGGAATGCTTGAAAGTCGTCTAACAGTTAATGACGAAAGTGGCGACAATTATTACTACTTTGTTATGTATGAAGCAGGCGGAGAATTATTTAATGGCGTATTTTGCGTACATAAAGACAATGCTAGAGTATTTTTAATTCAAGGAGGGGTTGAAGAGGAATTGTTTGCACCAGTTGTAGAGCCAACTGTTGAACAGCCACAACCAACCGTAGAGTCGCAAGAACCGACGCCAGAAATATTTGTACCAGATATTCCTGAAATTACAACTGAAGATGAAGACGTTGAAGAAGATGTTGAGGAAGATGGTCCTTTAACAGAGGAAGAAATCGTAAATATTGCAAAACAACTTCTTGGACGAGATGTAACTTATTATTTATTATTAACTGAAGATGAGCAAAACTATTACCATTTTACAACAGATGATGCGGACAAACTATCTTTTATTATAAGAGATGATGGAGCAAAAATAGATGCATATCAATATGACTTAGATGGTTCGTTACTTATTATGGATTATCTTAACTAATACAAATAATGCCCTCGATATTTAGAGGGTGTTATTATTTTAAGGGGGGATTTTGATGATAAGACTAATCGGTATTTTAGTAGTTGTTGTAGGATTTGTATTTAAAATAGAAACGCTATTTACAATATTGTTAGCTGGTGTTATTACAGGGCTAGTTGCTGGCCTAGATATAACTGAAACGTTGAATATTTTGGGCAGTTCATTTGTGGCAAACCGTGGAGTAACATTATTTATACTAACTTTGCCAGCAATCGGAATTTTAGAAAGATATGGGCTTAAACAACGAGCAGTTACGCTTATTGGCAATATAAAAAACTTGACAACAGGAGGGCTACTAACTATTTATATGTTGGTTAGACAAATAGCAGGTGCACTGTCAATAAGAATTGGGGGACACCCACAATTTGTAAGACCGCTAGTTAATCCGATGGCACAAGCTGCAACTGAGGCAAATCATGGCAAAGTTGATAGCGAGGACGAAGAAATGATTAAGGCTATGTCTGCTGCATCTGAAAATTTTGGGAACTTTTTTGGACAAAACTTGTTTGCGGGTAGCAGTGGTGTTTTATTAATTGCATCAACGCTAACAGACCAAGGGTTTGACGTTAGCACAATAGATATTGCACAAGCTAGTATTATTGTTGCTGGACTAGCATTAATAGTTGTTGCAATATATAACTACTTATTGGACAAGAGATTACAGTCTAAATATAACAAAAAAAGTAAATAGGAGGGGCAAATTATGGCACAAGTTATTAGCATTTCACTAACTATTTTTTATGCATCTATGGGATTTTTGATGCTTTTTATTGCGTATAAATCGTTTATGACAATTAATGATACGAAAAAATTTGGTACTGCTTTATTTTGGACATTGTTAGCAATTCCTTTTATATTGGGTGACTATTTACCATCAGAACTAGTAGGTTTATTGTTAATATTAGCAAGTTTGCTAACAGTATCAAAACAAGTTGTTTTTGCAACATATGACATGCCGTCTGAAGAATTTGGACAAGAGCAGTCTGAAAAATTAGGAAATAAAATATTTTTACCATCGCTTATTCTTGCAGTTGTAGCAGTTATTGCAGCAACATTGTGGTCATCACTACCTGGGGGTTCATACTTTGCGATTGGTATTGGTGGTATAGTTGCTTTGTTTTTTGCATTTGGCATAACAAAAGCAAATCCAGCCGTTGCTGTTAGCGATAGTGCTAGACTGTTGCAACAAATGGGGCCAGCTAGTATATTGCCACAAGTTTTAGTTGCGTTAGGTGCGTTGTTTACACAAGCTGGTGTTGGCGATGTAATTTCACAACTAATTTCGATAATTGTGCCAGCTGACAACCGTTTTATGGGAGTTGTTGCGTATTGTGTTGGAATGGCATTGTTTACAATGATTATGGGTAATGCGTTTGCAGCATTTGCAGTTATTACAGCAGGTATTGGGATACCTTTTGTATTGTCACAAGGAGCAAATCCAGCAGTTGTTGGAGCTTTGGCACTTACAGCAGGATATTGTGGAACTTTGATGACACCGATGGCAGCAAACTTTAACATTGTACCAGCAGCGTTGCTAGACATGAAAAATCAATACAACGTAATTAAGTATCAAGTACCTGTAGCAATCATTTTGTTAGTGCTTCATATTTTTGCAATGTATATATTTGGATTTTAATATATTTTAGGAGGAATTTTTATGAAAGTATTAGTAACTGGATTTGATCCATTTGGCGGAGAACCTGTAAACCCAGCAAGTGAGGCGATAATGCAAGTGTCAGACAATATTGCAGATGCCGAAATTATAAAAATAGTAATTCCAACAGTTAGACAAAAATCAATCGAAATAATAGAAAAGGCTATTATAAAGCATCAGCCTAACATCGTTATTTGTATAGGGCAAGCAGGGGGAAGATTTGACATTACTCCAGAACGAGTTGCAATAAATGTTGACGACTATCGTATTAAAGATAACGATGGAAATCAGCCAGTTGATGAGCCGATTTATATAGATGGTGACACAGCATATTTTTCGCAACTACCTATAAAGGCAATTGTTGAGAATCTAAATAACAACGATATTCCAGCATCTATTTCTAACACAGCAGGAACGTTTGTATGCAACCATGTTATGTATGGATTGTTATATTTAACTAACAAAAAATATCCAAACATTAAAGGCGGATTTATGCATATTCCTTATATGACATCACAAGTAATCAACAAAAAGGGAATGCCTTTTATGTCTTTAGCAGAAATTGTTAAAGGGATAGAGCTTGCAATAGAAACTTGTATAACACAAGATGTTGATATAAAAGCTATTGGTGGAGAAATTTGTTAATGGATACAGTGTTTGTATATGGAAGTTTAAGACAAGGTATGCATAATCATGATGCATATCTAAAAGGCAAAATTAAACGTTCTATAAAAGGAGCTATTAAGGGGCAGTTGTATCATCTTAGCAATAAGGGCTATCCTGCTGTTGTGGAAGGTGATGATTATATTGTTGGTGAGCTGGTGGAGTTAAAAGATGTTAACGAAACTTTAAATTATCTTGATGACTTGGAGCAATATATATCCAATGATATAAATAATAGTGAGTACTGTAGAAAAATTGTTGATGTCAAATTAGATGATAATACAATTAAAACAGCATATTTTTATGAGTATAATTTGAACAGCAATTTTAACAAACAAGATGTTAGAATTCCAGTTAAAAGTGGCGATTGGAAAAAGTATATACAAAACAAAACGATATAAAATTTAAAAAGTAGCTCGTATTTTTTGTGAGCTACTTTTTTTGAGTTTGAAAAATCAGCTTGAAAAATTTCCAATAAAATGGTACGCTTAAAACTATAAAATTTTTTTGGAGGGAACAACAATGGAACAATATTTTAAAGCAATAGAAGATAAAATTAAACAAGCAGGATATGACGGTGAAGTTAACGGTGAAGAAATTTATGATAACATTTCAGATCAAGTTGAAGAGAGCGAAAACGGCACATATATTTTTATGCACAAACAAACTGATGACACTTATTTTGAATATAAAGTTGACGTTTTTGATGAGCAAATCAACTTATCATATGTAAAAATCAATACGCCAGAAAAAACTTTTTTAATAGATATGGACAGCTAGGAAGGGGTATACATTGAGTACAAAAGCGTTTTTTGAGGTGTTGCCAGATTTAGTTGTAGAAAAAAATCTACACAAGTTGTTCGCACCATCTACAATAAATGAAGTTGAATTTCAAAAGGCATCAAATAAATTAGTTTTTAATATAGAAAGTCCAAACTTATTACCTTACTATAGCAAAAA
This sequence comes from Epulopiscium sp. Nele67-Bin004, assembly GCA_002007315.1. The sequence goes on along the minus strand of LNZQ01000164.1, from coordinate 11,124 downwards.
GAAAATGCGTGAACAAATAAAAACTAAGCTATTTAATACAGCCGAAGTAAAAATAGATTTTAATATATCGTATGCACTAGATGAAGATTATTCGGTTGAGCGTATAACTACCGAATACAAAGAAAGTATAGTTGATGAACTTCAAGATAATGAACTAATGTATTATTTGTTATTAAAAAATTCTGATTGGGAAATTAGTAACGATACACTTATTATTAAAAATGCAAATAATCCATTATTAGAAAAGTCTTTTGGTGATATAAAACTTTATATTAGCAAATTATATAAACAGCGATTTAATAAGCAAATAAACTGCACATTACAACTTAGCGATATAACAGATGAAAACTTTGATGAAACACAAAAGCTTAAAGTTTATATGGCAAAATCACAAGCACAACAAGCAAGTCAAACAGCAAAACCAAAACAAAAGCCGATGGATCAGCTTGACAACTTCAATTCACGTCCACAACAGCCAGAAAGAAAACCACGTCAAAAAGTTAATACTGAGGGGCTTATATATGGACGAAACTGTGAAGGTGATGTGATAGAAATATATCATATAGTTGATGAAATTGGTGAGGTGTGCGTTCAAGGGCAAATTATCGCAATGGAAACACGTGAAATCAGGTCAGAAAAAACTATTATTATATGTGACATAACAGACTTTACAGATACAATTACATTTAAGCTTTTTGTGGAAAATGCAGATTTGGCTGAAATTTTATCACAGCTACAAAAAGGCAAGTTTTATAAAGTTAAAGGTGTTGCCACACTAGATAAGTTTGATAAAGAAATTGCCCTAAACTCAATACGTGGAATTCGTATTATTCCTGATTTTAGGTCTGTTAGAGAAGACACAGCAGAAGAAAAACGTGTTGAACTGCATCTTCATACAAAAATGAGTGATATGGACAGCGTTGTTGACATAAAAGAGATGATTTCTCGTGCAAAAGCTTGGGGAATGCCAGCAGTTGCAATAACTGACCATGGTTGTTTGCAGGCGTTTCCGATAGCGAACCACTGTATCAAAAAAGACGACCCATTTAAAATTATTTATGGAGTTGAGGCGTATTTTGTTGATGACTTAAAGCATGCGGTTGAAAATGACAAAGGGCAATCGCTAGACGATGAGTTTGTCGTGTTTGATATAGAAACGACAGGGTTTAGCCCAACAACGAACAAAATAATTGAAATTGGTGCTGTAAAAATTGTGGGTGGGAAAGTTGTTGATGCGTACAGCACATTTGTCAATCCGCATTGTGAAATACCTAAAAATATAGTTGAGCTAACAAAAATTACAGATGACTATGTCAAAAATGCTCCAAGTATAGAAACAGTATTGCCAGAGTTTTTGCAATTTTGTGAGGGGGTGGTTATGGTGGCACACAACGCTGAATTTGATATGAGCTTTATATATTCAAATGCAAAGGCTATCGGGCTTGATGTACAAAAAACAGTCGTTGATACAGTAGCGATTGCTAGAACGTTGTTGCCAGACCTTGGAAATGCAAAACTTGGAAATATCGCAAAAAAACTAGGGGTATCACTAGAAAATCATCACCGTGCAGTTGATGATGCAAAAGCGACAAGTGATATATTTTTGAAATTTTGTGAGCGACTTAAACAACAAGAAATTTATACGCTTACAGACCTTAACAAACTGTGTGATGCATCTCCAGATTACATCAAAAAGTTGCCGACGTATCATGGTATAATTTTGGTCAAAAATGAGGTGGGGCGAATAAACTTAAATAGACTTGTGTCTATATCACATTTAGATTATTTTAATAGACGTCCACGCATGCCAAAAAGCTTGATACAAAAATATCGTGAGGGATTAATTTTGGGGTCTGCGTGTGAGGCTGGCGAAATTTTTCAAGGAATTATGCGTGAAAAAGATGAGGTTGAAATGCAAAAGCTAGTTTCATTTTATGATTATTTGGAAATTCAGCCTGAGCTAAACAATGAGTTTATGATACGTAGCGAAAAACATAAAGCTACTTCAAGAGAAGACTTGAGGGAATACAATCGCCAAATAATTAGCCTTGGTGAAAAGTATAACAAACGTGTAGTTGCGACATGTGATGTACATTTTATGAACCCTGAAGATGAGGTGTATCGCCGAATTATTATGTCATATAAAGGCTTTAAAGATGCAGATTTTCAGCCACCATTATATTTTAGGACGACTAATGAAATGCTTGAAGAATTTGCGTATTTGGGGCAAGATAAAGCATATGAAGTTGTTGTTACGAACACTAGGGCTATTGCCGACGAGATAGAAAAAATATCGCCCGTTTTGCCTGATAAATGTCCGCCAGAAATAGAAAATTCTGATGTGGAACTTAGACAAATTTGTTATGATAAAGCACATGAAATATATGGCCCAAATCTTCATGAAGTTGTTGTTGAACGGCTTGAAAGAGAACTAAATTCGATTATTAACAACGGCTTTGCAGTGATGTATATTATATCACAAAAACTTGTTTGGGACTCAAATGACCACGGGTATTTGGTTGGGTCTAGGGGCTCGGTAGGTTCTTCGTTTGCTGCAACTATGTCAGGGATAACTGAAGTTAATCCGCTTGCACCGCACTATATTTGTCCAAGCTGTTTTTATACAGATTTTGATTCGGAAGTTGTAAAATCGTTTGCGGGTAGCTCTGGGTGCGATATGCCAGATGCAGATTGTCCAAAATGTGGCACTCCCCTTAATAAGGAAGGACATGACATTCCGTTTGAAACATTTTTAGGATTTAAAGGTGATAAAGAGCCAGATATTGACCTAAACTTTTCGGGTGAATATCAAGCGGCATCACATAAATATGTGGAGGTGTTGTTTGGGGAAGGAAAGGCGTACCGAGCAGGAACGATAGGAACGGTTGCCGATAAGACTGCGTTTGTGTATGTTCTAAAATATTGCGAAACACGAGCACTTAGCAAGCGAAAGGCAGAAATGAAACGACTTGCAGCAGGCTGTACAGGTGTCAAACGTACAACAGGGCAACACCCTGGGGGTATAATTGTTGTGCCGCATGACAGGGAAATTTATGAATTTTGTGCGATACAACGTCCCGCAAATGATGTCCATACTCCGATTATAACGACGCATTATGAGTATCACTCTATAGACCACAACTTGCTAAAACTTGATATACTAGGGCACGACGACCCTACTATTATAAGGCGACTTGAAGATATAACAGGGATATCCTCAGATACAATTAGGCTTGACGATAAAGACGTTATGAAATTGTTTCATGGAACAGAAGTTCTGGGGATTACGCCAGATGATATAGGTGGTATAAGACTTGGATCACTTGGTGTACCAGAGTTTGGAACAGACTTTGTTATTCAGATGCTTGTTGATGCAAAACCGCAAAATTTCTCGGACTTGGTGCGGATATCGGGGCTTTCTCATGGTACAGACGTTTGGATTGGAAATGCGCAAACGCTTATAGAAGAAGGCAAGGGGACTATCTCGACAGTTATTTGTACTCGTGATGATATTATGACTTATCTTATTGGTAAAGGGCTTGAAAAAGGGCTTGCGTTTACTATTATGGAAAGTGTCCGAAAAGGTAAGGGACTAACGCCAGAATGGGAAGAAGAAATGATAGCAAATGATGTGCCAGATTGGTATGTATGGTCTTGCAAAAAAATCAAGTATATGTTCCCTAAGGCACATGCTGCGGCGTATGTTATGATGGCTTGGCGTATCGCTTGGTATAAGGTGTTTTGGCCGCTTGCGTATTATACCGCATTTTTTAGTATACGTGCATCGTCATTTTCATATGATACTATGTGCTTTGGTAAAAGGCAACTTGAGGACAATATGAAGGCAATTTCAAGTAAGCCTAAAGATATGCAGACGGCAAAAGAGCAAGATACGCTTAAAGATATGAGAATTGTACAGGAAATGTATGCTAGAGGGTTTGAATTTTTGCCAATAGATTTGACAGTTGTGCACGACAAAAACTTTCAAATTATTGATAATAAAATTATGCCGTCGCTAGGAGTAATTGAAGGGCTTGGTGAAAAGGCAGCGGAGTCGGTAGTTAGTGCAGTAAAAGATGGACCGTTTTTATCAAAAGATGATTTTAGAAAACGAACAAAAGTAAGTCAAACTATTACTGATAAAATGAGTGAATTTGGACTTCTTGGAGATATTCCAGAGTCTAACCAAATAAGTATTATGGATTTGTTGGGATAAGTTATTTACAAATATGTTAAGCTATGCTAAAGTAAAATATATTTTAATCATTCAAGCACGTTTCTCGCCTAGATAAAGTTTAGGAAAACGAGAAGTCAATAACCCATCACTAAAGTGACGGGCTTGAAAAAGCCTTTATTGATTAGACTAAGTATTAAATTACTACGTTATTATAGTTATCATACCCTAGAATATTTATCCTAGTTCTAGGCTCTATGCAGGCACTGTAAACATCTCTGAGGGTAGGAGAAGTCAACCTGATTTGTAGGTTTTACCTAAAAGCTACTATAACATTGTCGAAGGATAACTAACACTAATTTTGAATTTTAAAAGGAGTGATATGCTAGATGTTAGTATATGTATTAAACAAAGATGGAAAACCATTAATGCCATGCAAACCACGAAAAGCTAGAAAATTACTAGAAGAAAAGAAAGCAAAAGTAGTAAAAAGAGAACCATTTACTATACAATTGTTATACGGTAGTAGTGGATACAAGCAAGAAATTACTTTAGGAGTAGATGCTGGTTCTAAAAATATTGGTTTATCGGCTACTACTGAAAAGAGTGAGTTATATTCATCAGAAATACAATTAAGAACTGATATTGTAGACTTACTATCAACTCGTAGGCAAAATAGACGTACTAGAAGAAATAGACTTAGATACCGAAAACCTAGATTTTTAAATAGAGTAAGAAGTAAAAATAAAGGTTGGTTAGCACCAAGTATAGAGCATAAGATAGCTACTCATTTAAGATGTATAGAAAATGCTCATAAGATATTGCCCATTAGTAAAATAATTGTAGAAGTGGCAAGCTTTGATATTCAGAAAATTAAAAACCCAGACATACAAGGGATTGAATACCAACAAGGAGAGCAACTAGATTTTTGGAATGTAAGGGAATATGTATTATTCAGAGATAGTCATACTTGTCAATGTTGTAAGGGCAAAAAGAAAGACAAAATCCTAAATGTACATCATATTGAAAGTAGAAAGACTGGTGGAGATGCACCGAATAATTTGATCACACTATGTGAAACTTGCCATAATGGTTATCATAATGGTACAGTCAAACTACCGAAGACTATTAAAAGGGGTATGAGTTTTAAAGATGCAACTTTTATGGGAATAATGCGATGGAGTTTTTATAATAGATTAAAGTTACAGTATTCAAATGTTAGCCTAACATATGGATATATTACTAAAAATACTAGAATACAATCTGGACTAGAAAAAAGTCATAGAGTAGATGCACGCTGTATTAGTGGTAATCCATTAGCAAAATCGTTGGAATGTTGGTATTTTGTCAAACAAGTGAGAAAAAATAATAGACAGATACACAAAGCAAACATTCTAAAGGGTGGTAAAAAGAAGTTAAATCAAGCCCCCTATGAGGTAAAAGAATTTAGATTATTTGATAAGGTGGAGTATGTGGGAAAGGAAGGATTTATATTTGGAAGAAGAAGTACAGGATATTTTGACATAAGAACTTTAGATGGTATAAGCATTCACAAAAGTGCAAGTTATAGGAAGTTAAAATTAATAGGTTTAAGAAGAAGTTTATTATTAGAGAGGAGGTAGCAAGGAGAAAAAGGGGCAATTCCTCACATCACTAAAGTGACGTGTCTCCTTGCCTATATTATGAACCAAATGATTAGAATTTTCTATGGCTTATTACACGACAAAAAATATTTAAAAATAAACGACAGCACCAACTAAAAAATACTGGATAACGAAATTTCTCGTTTTCCAGTGTTTTTTTATCTATTTCTGCCCACCTAACAAGCTCACAAACTCCTCAAGCCCTTTCACATCAAATTGTATTTATAGTTAATTATAATGTTTATTATTATCCCCTGCAAGGTAATATTTTCATAAGATGTTGTTTTGGACAAACAAAAAGAGGCTTATCGCCCCTTAAATTTTAAATTCAGTTTTAGACAGTTCAGTTCCATCTAAATTTTTAAATATATAAATAATAGTTACTTCATCTAATTGTTGTGCCACACCACCAAAAATTGATACTAAAACTTCTCTATTTTCTGCTTCAAATTCCTCGCTAGTTAATATCTCTACCATTAGCTCAGCTTCTGCACCATCATATTGTTCAAGCGATGTGTATTCCCAAGTCATGGTGTTTCCATCAATATATGTAGTCAATGACCACCCTGGCATAATATCTGTATCGTTTGTCCACATTTGTGTATAATAATTAGCTAATGTAGGTGTTGATTGTTGAGTTTCTATAACTACTTCCTCTGCTGCACCTGAATCCGAACAAGCAGTCAACAACAAGCTACTTGCTATTAATAATATTCCAAATTTTCTCATTTCCATTTCCCCTCTAAAATTTTGTATTGGACTATTATATATTAAGTTAAAAATTTTGTCAATTATACGCATTCAACCAAAAAAAGTACACCATATGCACAGTGTACCTTTCAAATTATTTATGACGTTTTGCAAGCTCTTTTCGTATGTCGTTTACTTCAATTCCCATATCAACCATAAGCACCATCACATGATAAGCTAGGTCAGCAATCTCATAAATAGTTTCATCTTTATCAGCTTTCATAGCCCCAATAACAACTTCCGTTGCTTCTTCACCAACTTTTTTAAGTATTTTTTCTTTACCTTTTTCAAATAAATACGTTGTGTATGACCCCTCTGGCATCTGCTCTTTACGCCCTTGCAACATACTTTCTAACATATCTACCGAAAATGCAGGTTGTTCCTCAACGATTTTTTCAAAAAAGCAAGACTTTACGCCTGTATGACACGCAACACCAGTTTGTATAACTTCTACCAAAATCGAATCTTGGTCACAATCAGCATACATACGCACAACTTTTTGTTTGTTCCCACTAGTTTCACCTTTTCGCCACAACTCTTGTCTGCTTCTTGAATAAAAACAAGTGTAACCCTCTGCCTTAGTGATTTCCAAACTTTCTTCATTCATATATGCAAGCATCAAAACTTCCCTTGTGTAAAAATCTTGCACAACTGCTGGTATCAACCCATGTTTATTAAATTTCATAATCTTACCTCCACCCCATTTGAATGTAAAAATTGTTTCAAATCTTTTATTCCAACTTGATTGTAATGAAAAATAGACGCCGCAAGCCCTGCATCAACTCCTGATACATTTTGAAATAAGCTCAAAAAATCGTCCATATTGCCAGCTCCACCACTTGCAACAACTGGTATATTTACCACCGAACACAATTCACCAAGCATATCTTGGTCAAAGCCATTTTTCACACCATCAGTATCTATACTATTTAACACAATTTCGCCAGCACCAAGTTTTTCCCCTTCTTGTGCCCAGCTTATCGCATCAATTTCCGTAACATTTCGTCCGCCCATAGTGCAAACTTTAAATTGCCCATCAACCCTTTTTGCATCTATCGAAAGCACAACACATTGACTGCCATATTTTTTTGATGCCTCAGCAATCAGCATTTTGTTGCGAATTGCCCCAGAGTTAACCGAAACTTTGTCTGCACCACATTTTAGAACTCTATCAAAATCATCAACAGTGTTTATCCCACCACCCACTGTAAGCGGAATAAATATTTCACTTGCAACTTTTTTTAATATATCCGTAAACAGTGCACGTTGTTCAACACTCGCCGTTATGTCATAAAAAACAAGTTCGTCTGCACCACAAGCGTTATAAAACTTGGCAAGCTCCACAGGGTCATCAACATCTTGAACATCTTGAAAGTTGACACCTTTTACAACCCGCCCATTTCGTATGTCCAAACATGGTATAATTCTTTTTGTTAACATAAGGCGATTGCCTCCTTTAAAGACACTTTGCCTTCATAAACAGCTTTGCCAACAATCGCACCGCCACAGCCAATGTCTTTTAAAGTTTGAATTTCTTCAAGTGAACTTATTCCGCCACTTGCAACAACATCTAAATTTTTATGTTGTACCAACGTTTCGTATGACTGCATATTGCAACCGCTAAGCATTCCATCTTTTGAAATATCAGTATAAATTATAGTTGATACACCTATTTCAACAAGCATTTTGCAAAATTCAAACGAGTTAAGCGTAGATTTTTCTATCCAACCATGCGTTGCCACCATTCCATCTTTTGCATCAACTCCAACTGCAATTTGATTGCCATATTTTTTTACCATCTGCTGCACAAATTTTGGGTCTTGAACAGCAATCGTCCCAAGAATTACACGTGATACACCCATTTCCAAATAGTGGTTTATTCTATGTTCATCACGTATGCCACCACCAATTTGACAAAACAACTTATTGCCATTAAGAATTTCGCCTATAGCCTGTTGATTTGCAAGCTTGCCTTCTTTTGCTCCATCTAAGTCAACGATGTGCAAACTGTTTGCCCCCGCATTATAAAACGACTCTAGCACAACGCCAACTTCTGCTCCATACACTTTAACTTTGTCATAATCACCTTGTGATAACCTAACTATTTGATTATCTTTTATATCTATCGCTGGAAATATTCTCATTTTTATTCCCCCTTATACTCATAAAAATTCTTCAGTATTTCAAGCCCCACATCACCTGATTTTTCAGGGTGAAACTGACACCCAAACACACTATCTTTTTGCACGCTTGCTGTTATTTGTAGTCCATACTCAGCAACACTAGTTATATATTTAGGCTCTGTTTGGGCGTAAAAAGAATGTACAAAATATACATACTTGCTATCACCGATATCCGATAATATAGGCGTGGAATTTGTATGCTCAAGCTTGTTCCACCCCATGTGAGGTATTTTTAGGTCACAATCTATTTTTTTTATCTCACCTGATATTATGCCAAGCCCTGCTGTTTCCCCAAATTCATAGCTTTTATCAAACAACAGTTGCATTCCCAAACAAATTCCTAGTATTGGCTTTTTGCCCACGTTATCAAGCAAAACCTCGTCCATTCCCGATTGTTTCAACAACTTCATAGCATCACCAAATGCCCCAACTCCAGGGAGCACTATATGAGTTGCACTACTTATAGTATCTACATCGTTTGTTACAACTGATTTTGCCCCAATTTTTGCAAGCGACGCCTCAAGCGAAAATAAATTTCCAACTCCATAGTCAATAATCGCTATCATTAAATTACCCCCTTTGTAGATGGTATTTCATTGGCAAAATCTTCATCTATCGCTATTGCAATTCTTATCGCTCTTGCTAATGCCTTAAAAATCCCTTCTATTATATGGTGCGTATTTTCTCCTCTAATCTGCAATATATGTAGTGTCATTTTTGCCTCTCGAGAAAACGCCACCATAAATTCTTTGCATAGTTCCGTGTCAAAGTTACCCACTTTTTGAGCTGACAACTTTATATCTTCACACAACATTGCACGTCCACTAAAATCTAATGACACAGTTATAAGTGCCTCGTCCATCGGAACAGTAAACGTTCCGTATCTATTTATACCTCGCTTGTCGCCAAGTGCTGTATGTATAGCTTGCCCAAGGCATATGCCAATGTCTTCAACTGTGTGATGAAAGTCAACATCGCTGTCTCCAGCACAACTTAATGTTATATCCATTTTTGAATGTGACGCAAGAAGTGTAAGCATATGATTTAAAAATCCACAATCAGTTTGTATGTCGCTTTTGCCTGTTCCGTCCAAATTTAAACAAAGTGCTATATCTGTTTCTTTTGTTTTTCTATCCAAAGTTGTAATTCTCAATTTAGCCCCTCCATAACTTTTATAACATACGCCATTTGTTCGGGTGTACCTATCGTAATTCGCACATAGTCTTTAATTTTATCAAAATATCGTACTAGTATTTTGTTACTTCGTAGTTCTGTATACAATTGTTCACCTGATAACGACTTATGTTTTGTAAATACAAAGTTTGCTCCAGATTCCAATGTCATATAACCCAACTTATCTAAATTAGTTATAAAACGTTGGCGTTCTTCTACTATTTTTTGTGTACAACTTTTAAAATATTCATCATCTTCAATCGATGCAACTCCAAGTGCTTGCGTCAAAGTGTTCACATTGTATGGATTAAACGAATTTCGCACAACTTGTAAATCAGAAATTACTTCTTTGTTTGCTATCGCATACCCAAGTCTTGCCCCTGCAAGGTTTCGTGACTTTGAAAACGTCCCAACAACAACCAAATTATCATACTTATTTATTAGTTGTCGACAAGTTACTTCGCCAAAATCGCTATACGCCTCATCTATAATTACTATGTTGTTTGGATTGTGTTCCAAAATTATTTCGATATCACTAACACTTAATGCTATACCCGTTGGTGCATTTGGATTTGCAATTATAATAGTTTGATTTAGTCGTAAATAATTAGCTGGATTTATTTTAAAATTGCTTAGTAGTGGTATTTTATTGCTTTCAAGCTCAAACAAGTTTGCATACACTTCATAAAATCCATATGATATAGACGGAAAAGCTACCTTGTCTTTACAAAATGCAAAATAACAAAAGGCAAGTATCTCGTCTGAACCGTTTGCGAATATAACTTCTTCTTTATCAATATTATAATAATCGCTAAATGCTTTTGTAAGCTTTGAACATTTTGGGTCTGGGTATAGGTGCAAATTGCCACCATTCAACACGTTTCTAACGTTTTTTGATGGCGGATATGGATTTTCATTCGTATTAAGTTTGATATAATCATTTAAACTTGGCTGTTCACCAGGAGTGTACGGAACTAAATTTTTTAACGTAAAAAATCTACTCATAGCTCCCTCCTAATTTGCACACTTTTTGCATGTGCGTCAAGCCCCTCTCTCGTTGCAAAAAGTACAACATCATCTGTCGCATCTTCAAGAGCCTCTTTGTTATAACATACAAAAGTTGACTTTTTAACGAATGTTTCAACTGATAGTGCCGAAGAAAATTTTGCTGTTGCATTTGTTGGCAACGTGTGGTTTACGC
>LNZQ01000163.1 GCA_002007315.1 Epulopiscium sp. Nele67-Bin004 | reverse complement strand
GAGATTGTAGAAGATATTATATCTCAAGAGTTAGTTGCAATAACAGAAAAGGGAACAAAATATCATACAGGGGATAGTTGCCGAACAGTAACAGAGGTGGCACGCTGGCTAACAGTAGATGAAGCTGAGTTAGCAGGATATGGAGCTTGTGGGATTTGTTATTAATTAAAAGAGCATCTTTAAGTAGGTGCTCTTTTTTTGCGTTAATTACCATAATAAAATCCAAATATACTAGTTAAATCAATAGATAAGTCACTAAACATAGTTGGAGTAATAGAAGTTTGATATTCCTCTTTTTCGATAGGTGATAATTTATCATATTCTTTGTCATCTAATAATCTATAAGTATTTATAGGGACGTACATTGAACCTTGAAGTATAAATTGGTCAATATTATTACTTTTAGGGTCAATAATCCAATATTCTTTTACGCCGAATTTAGCATATTTTTTAAATTTTCTAACTTTATCGTTATCGGCATTAGAAGATAAAATTTCTACTATCAATGTAGGTATGCCTGTAAATGTATCTAATTCTTCAACTTCTTCAATGTTCAAGTTACAAATAATAGATATATCTGGCACAAAATATTGATTAGGGTTATTTTTATCTAGATATACTCCAAGCTCCATAAAAGAAGCACACTTTTTTTTATTATGTTGAAAATACTTCATGAATGCAAAATCCAAATTTCTCATAATTCTATTGTGTTTTGCACTAGGTGGAGCCATATAATAAATTTTGCCATCTATAATTTCTTGTTTCCAGTCACGATAATCTATAGCATTTTCCATTTTATCACGTCCTTAAATAGATTTTAAGGATAGTATATAGTATTTTAGCTCCTAAATCAAGAAATCTTTATTGGATCAAAAAGTCAGTTGTATAGTTTGCTGCTCCGTTCCACAAAAGCCAGCCGTCAATAGATGCGTCATAAGTTGCAGTAACTTGTGCTTGAATTTGTGTTGCATCGTATGTCTGATATGGGTCAAGCCAGCTTGCAGTAAAATCTTGTAGCCAAGGAATAACAGTTGCTGTTGGTACATCTAATTCATAGGCGATTTTATTTGAATCATTTAAAGCTCCAAAAACTATTGCATAAGGTTCTAAGTCAGGATATTCAACGCCATACCACCCACTACCGTAATGCGATGGGTAAATCATAGGGTATATTACATCAAACTTAGTTAATAAAGAAGCGTAGTCTTGTCCTAAAATTGCGGCATCAACACTACTAACAATAACTGAACCAAACACAGATGCTGAGACAACTACGTCGAGTTCAGATAGTTCAGTTGTTATATAGTCCACAAATTCATTAATAATCTCGATTTTGCTTTTATCATCAGTAGGCAGATCAACTCTTTCACTGTTCATAGACTCGTGAAAACGAATATAATCAAACTGAATTTCTTTAAATCCTAAGTCTACAACATCTTTGCATATATCTAAAAGATACTCCCAATTATCAGTATTATAGGGGTTAAGCCAAGTTTCACCCCCGCTTGTTTCGTACACGTTTCCATCATAGTCTTGTATCATTCTCTCGGGATAAGTATTGCCAACTGTGTTGTCTTTAAATGCAACTAAACGTGCTATTGGGTAAATATCATTATCATTTAGTTGTTCAATAATATCTGGCAAAAGTGAATTGTTAAGTGTTAGAGTGCCTTTGTCGTCTTTTACATCTAACACAAAGCTATTGATTTCGCTTGAGTTTGCAAGGTCTATATACTCATCTATGCTAGATAGTTTGTAGTTTGGAATATAAATTCCTTTGTTGCCAGCAGTGCTTATAATACTATCAGTAGTATTTTCAGTAGTAGTATCAATAGTATCTGCTACAAATTCGATATCTTCAATTTGTTCTGTATCCTCTGCAGGTATTGTTTCTTCAGTTTCTGCTGTTAGTTCTTCAAAAAAGCCTTGCCAACTAGAAAACATGTCTGTTGAAGGGCAGACGATTTGTGCGTCTAAGTTTTTTTGTAGTAAAAATAATGTAGTTTGTAGTTCTTTGTTATATAAGTAAACTTGCATAGTTAGAGCAAGGTTAGCTAAAACGATTAAGCCTAATAAAATTCGTGCTGGATATATAGTTTTAGTATGCATAATGTAATTCCTTTCTGTAGTTAAGTAGTATAAAAAGAGTATTTACCAAAAAATGTAAGTTTAATCATAGTAAATAAATAAAATTTTATAATCGTATAACATACTTCGACAAGACGTAAATATAAAACATGTTAGTATAATAAATAAAAGGGGTGAGGCATGTGGAAATTAATTTAGAAAATGAACACAATATCATAACTAGTAGGTTGCAAAAAATTGAGAGATGTAGAAAAAGAATTATTGATGTGTATGACAATGATCCAAAAAGTTTGGAAGACTACACAAAACAAGACTCGATAATTTTAAATATTCAACGAGCTTGTCAAGCTTGTATAGATGTTAGTATGCATATAGTAGCAATAAATAAGTGGGGGATACCACAAAATTCACGAGATACATTTACTTTATTAGTAGAAAATAATATTATCTCTAAAGGTTTGGGTGAAAATTTAAAAGCTATGGTTGGATTTAGAAATATAGCAGTACATGACTATCAAACAGTTAGTATAAAGGTAGTACAAAAAATTATTGAAATACATTTAGATGATTTGATTAAATTCACAACTACTATTATTAAGGATGAAATTGTATGGAAAGTATAGAATTTCAAGCACATATAACAACCGAAAAACTAACAGATACAAATAAATATATTCAACTATGCGAAAACAACAAAGTAAAACCTGTATTAATTAAGCTAGATAGTGGAGATTACTATGACCAACCTATGTACACACA
>LNZQ01000162.1 GCA_002007315.1 Epulopiscium sp. Nele67-Bin004 | reverse complement strand
ACGCTAATTATCATACATTCCCTGTGGATTTAGGCAAAATGAGCAAAAGCGGTGCATTATTTGACATAATTAAACTTAACGATGTAAGCAAAGAAATTATTTCACGAATGCCTGCCGACGAAGTTTATGAGTTATACACAACTTGGGCAAAGCAATATGACCCACAAATGCATGACTTAGTGACACAAAATCCTGATGGCATCAAAATGTTTTTAGGTATAGACAAAGGGACAGCAAAACCACGTAAAGACTTTGCAAAGTGGAACGAAGTAAAGGAGAAAATCATTTATTTATTTGATGAATTTTTTGACCAAGAAACAGAACTTGAACTTCCAAAAACAGTAACATTAGAACAAGCCAAAGCAATTATAGCTGAGTATAAAAATATCTACAAACACGATTTATCTTCACAAGAAGAATGGTTTGAGCACCTAAAAGAATTTGCCATAGAACAAGGCTATTGTGCAAATAGAAAAGACTACAAAAAAGAGCCTGATAAGTATAAAGGAATGGTGTCAGACGTGGCAGGAGCTGTTAGAGTAGCATTAACACACAGAAGTAACACACCAGACTTATTTATTATCATGCAAATACTTGGTGAAGATGGCGTGCAACGTCGCTTTGATAAATTTTTGGAGGAGTAAACATATGAAATACTATGCAAATATCAAAGACTTAGAGCCACATATAATATCTGAGTTGTTACAAATGTGCTTTAACTATTGTAATAATATCAATATTTATTTTCCGCATGATTGTTCAAGCGATATAAAATCGTTTAAAGATGCTTTTGTTAGTCTAACTTCTATTGGCGAAATAGACCAAGAAGATACTGACCTTGGTCAGCTTGACGAAAAAGAAGGTTTTTCAATGTTGATTGCAACGCTATCTCGAGATATTGAAACTTTATTGTTAAATAAACCTCCTAATATTAATATAAGCTATGGACTGCTTGATGAAACGCATCTATTTTTATATTTAGACGAAGAAGGGGAGATTATTATCGAATCCGATAAACTTCTCCCCAACATTCACCCTGTGCTTATGCATCTTAAAGAGGTATAGTTATCCCCATAAGTTATTAACATATCCACAGAACAAGTAAATTTTCAATCTATATTTTGAGAGTTATCCACATATCCCCGTGGATAACTTTTTTAATCTGTTCAAAGCGTCTATTAATACTGATTTTGGGCATGCCACGTTCATTCTTACAAAACCTTCTCCGCATTCTCCAAATATCGCCCCATCTTCCAATATTATATGAGCCTCATCTGCGATTTTAGCAACTAGTTCATCACCTTTAATACCATATGCCGAAAAATCTAGCCATGCCAAATAAGTCCCTTGTGGCTTAACAAATTTAACTTTTGGCAGGTGTTCCTCAATAAACTTATCCATATAATCAAAGTTATCATCAAGCACTTCATTTAATTGTTGTACCCAACCTTCAGCTTTGTTGTATGCTGCAATAGTAGCCTCTAATGCAAATGGCGATAGACCTTTCATACCTGTTTTTTCAATAAGCTTTTGCTTATGTTCTGGATTTCTCATCACCAAGTTCGTAACATGTAGTCCTGCCACATTAAATGTTTTATTTACAGCTGTTGCCACAATTATATCATCGCTATAATCTAAATTTAGAGCCGATGTAAATTCACTATCTTTTCTAATTAAGTCACAGTGAATTTCGTCTGCAAATACCATGACATTATTTTTGTGGCAAATTTCTAACATTTTTTGTACTTCATCTTTTGTCCAGATATTTCCCGTCGGATTGTGAGGATTGCACAAAATAAATAATGTGTTATTTGGGTCTTCACACTTCTTCTCAAAATCTACAAAATCCAGATGATAAATATTATTTTCATCTCTCATTAGCTCATTATTTACTGTTTGTCTATTTGCCAGCCTAATTTCACGTTCAAACGGATAATAAACAGGAGTTTGTATAATAACCCCTTCACCCTCTTGTGTAAATGTTTTTATAGTATCTCTAATTGCAGGAACTGTTCCATTACTAAATAAAATATGCTCTTTTTTTATGTCCATGTCATGACGCCTTTTATACCAATTTATAATACTTTCTAAATACTCATCACTAAAATTGGTATACCCAAATATTAGTTTATCAGCCCTAGCTTTAATTGCGTCAACAATCTCAGGTGCACACGCAAAATCCATGTCTGCAACCCACATAAAAATAGTATCCTCATAACAATTTAATCCAAAATAAGTTTTGATTTCATCAGCATTAACTTTAACTGCTGATGTATTTTCTCTAGACACATTAGTTATAAAATCGTACATTTTATTCCCCCTAAATTTCTAATTAATTATTGCTACTGCTTGATGACCCATCTGTTCCCAAGATTTTCGGAAACCATCTAAGTCAGTCCATCTACCTCCATATGAATATAGAGGATCATTTATTATGACATGGTTATCGCTATATCCTGTTAAAACTACTGCATGCATACGCTTTGTAATTTCAACTACACCTGTTGGTGTATGCCATAACTCAAATTGATCAGCTGTTAGCGGTTGAAATGAACCATTTGTCACTACCCACACGGGATAACCACTAGCAACAAACTGTAGTAGTTCATCAAAATCAGCTCCTGTTAAATCTATTACCTGATCGGGCAAGTATGTATTTGCAAGGTCATATACAGGTCCGTGATAGACACCATATCCGCTTTGCCGTAAATCATACATATCCCCAACAAACCCATCATATGGATTTCCATAATATATTATTCCATTACTATCCACACTATATGGTGTTGTATCTTTAGCTACTTCTTCAGCAAGTTGCATTTTACTTACTTCTACACCAAAATAATTTAACATCATAGCAAGCGATGTTACCTCACACCCTCGCCCAAGCTCTGGCAATTGTCTTATATGGGGTACATTTAGTTCAGTTGTACCTGTAACTTCAAAATCTTTTTCCCAAATAACAGTTTGGTTATCTCTATAATAAATTTTGTCTCCCCCACTATTCTTTGCATAATTCCAGGCTTTTTCAAATGAGTCAAAATCAAATATCCCATTATCTTTTATAATTATAAAAGGTGAAAATTTTGTAAAAATCCATGTGTTGCTTTCATTATCTACAACAACCGCCCTTGCAATGTCTGTAGCTCTCTCGATTGCGTCTTCTTCTAGGTCAAATTCAGCTATAACAGACTTACCTTGCATAATAGTATAAGGTTTATTTGAAACAGTCGGAGTTACACTAACATCGTTAGAGGGAATATTACTAACCATTACGTAGTAATACATTCCTCCAAGACATATCGAAACTCCTAACACCCTATTTAGTATTTTTATAGGCTTTTTTTTGCTCTTTTTATCAACTTGTTTACTATTATCTTTTTCAGTTGTATTAGCAGTTGTTGTTTTTGGGGCTTTCATTAGCTATCCCCTAATTCTTCTTTCACAGTATCATCTGTTTCTTCCGCAACCTTTTCCATACACACAACTTGGACACCTTCTTTTAGGTTGATTAATTTTACCCCTTGTGCATATCGACCAACTGATGATATCTGATTTACTTTAATTCTAATAATAACACCTTCCGACGTAATCATTAAAAGTCCTTGTTCTTCTGTCACAGATGTTACTGCAACAACATCACCTGTTTTATCCGTAGTTTTATATAATTTTAATCCTTTACCACCACGTTTTTGTGCTTTAAATTCTTCAACTTTAGTTCGCTTTCCAAGACCATTTTGAGTCGCAACCAATATTTGCTCATCATCATGAGGAACTGCCACCCCAATTACACAGTCATCTTCCGCTAGATTTATAGCTCTAACACCTTTTGCACTTCTTCCCATCGGACGCACGTTTGTACCCTCAAACATAATTCCTTGCCCTTTTTTAGTTGCAATTAGAATAGTATCTGAGTCTACAGTTTCATATACACCAATCAATTCATCACCATCAAGTAAGTTTATTGCTATAATTCCACCTTTTCTAATATTGTTAAAGGCTTCTAAATCCGTCTTTTTGATAGTTCCGTTCTTTGTTACCATAGTTAAATATCTAGTATTTTCATTTTTTGTAACTGGGAATACTGCACTTATAGACTCTCCTGGATCAAGTTCTAACAGATTTATAATCGCCATACCTCTCGCTGTTCTTCCTGCCTCTGGTATTCTGTATGCTTTGATCTGATAAGCCTTCCCTCTATTTGTAAAAAACATTATGTTATCTAAATTACTTGTAGTAAATAAATTTTCAATAAAATCCTCTTGTATTGTATTAATTCCTACAACACCTCTACCACCTCTATTTTGTTGTTTATACGTGTCTAGAGGAATTCGTTTTATATAGCCTAAATGAGTCATAGTTACAACTACTTGTTCCTCATCTATTAGATCTTCAATATCTATATCATCATCTGAAAGTGTAATTTCTGAACGTCTTTCATCTGCAAATTTATCTCTAATTTCCAAAATTTCATCTTTTATAACACCATACAATTTAACTTGATCTTCTAGTATAGAGTTTAAATAGTTTATATTATCTTGTAATTCCTTATATTCATTCTCAAGCTTTTCACCTTCTAATCCTGTTAATGCTCTAAGACGCATATCAACAATTGCTTGGGATTGTATTTCAGTAATGCCAATTTCTTCTTGCAATTTGTCTTTTGCATCTTGAACAGTTTTTGAGTTACGGATTATCTTGGTAATTAAGTCAATCTTATCTAATGCTTTAAGTAATCCTTCAACGATATGTGCTCGTGATAAAGCTTTATTTAGATCAAATTCAGTTCGTCTAGTTACAACTTCCCTTTGATGCTCTAAATATGCCTCTAACATCTCTTTTAGATTAAAAACTTTTGGCTCATTATTGATTAAAGCTAGCATATTAATACTAAATGTATCTTGTAATTGAGTATATTTATACAGTTGGTTTAATACTACATTTGAGTTAACATCACGTCTAAGTTCTACAACTATACGCATTCCATCTCTATCTGACTCATCTCTAAGCCCCGTAATTCCCTCAATCTTTTTTAACTTAACCAATTCGGCAATTTTTTCAATAAGCTTAGATTTATTTACTTGGTACGGAATTTCAGTTACTATAATAGCTGATTTACCACTGCCAATTTCTTCTATCTCAACTTTTGCTTTTACCTTAACTTTCCCTTTCCCAGTACGATAGGCTTGCTCAATACCATATCTACCTTGTATTATTCCCGCTGTTGGAAAATCTGGTCCTTGTATAATCTCGAGCAATTCACTAATATCTGTTTCTCGCTCTAGTTGCTCGTCGTTATTACCTGTGTAATTATCAATTAATTTTATAACACCATCTATAACTTCGCCCATGTTATGAGGCGGAATATTTGTTGCCATACCAACTGCAATACCTGACGAACCGTTAACTAGTAAATTCGGGTATCTAGCTGGTAATACTATCGGTTCTTCCATAGACTCGTCAAAATTAGGTCTATAATCAACTGTATTTTTATCTGTGTCTGATAACATAAACATTGTAAGCTTACTCATTCTAGCCTCTGTATAACGCATTGCAGCTGCACTATCTCCGTCTATATTACCAAAGTTCCCATGTCCATCTACTAATGGATATCTAGTAGAAAAATCTTGTGCCAATCTAACCATAGCATCATAAATTGAAGCATCACCATGTGGATGATACTTACCCATAGTATCTCCTACAATACGTGCAGATTTTCTATATTGTTTATCTGGTTTAAGATTTAATTCATCCATCGAGTATAAAATACGTCTATGAACAGGCTTTAAACCATCTCTAACATCAGGCAATGCACGTGATACTATAACACTCATTGCATAGTCAATATACGATGATTTCATCTCCTCTTGAATATCAATAGGGATTACTTTATCTATATTCATTTTTTAACCTCCTAGCTAAATATCCAAATTAGTAACTTTTCTTGCGTATTCTTTTATAAATTCTCGTCTTGGTTCCACTTTATCACCCATAAGAGCTGTAAATATTTCATCTGCAGCAACAGCATCTTGAATATCCACTCTTACTAACGTTCTAGTTTCTGGATTCATAGTTGTATCCCATAATTGGTCTGGATTCATTTCACCCAACCCCTTATAACGTTGCATACGTGATATACCAGTTCTTCCAATTTCGTTTAATAATGTATCTAACTCACGATCATTATATACATAATATTTCTTTTTGCTTTTTTCAATTAAATAAAGTGGTGGTTGTGCTATATACACAAATCCTTGAGTTATAAGCTCTCTATAATACCTATATAAAAATGTTAATAATAACGTCCGTATATGTGCACCATCTACATCCGCATCTGTCATTAAAATAATTTTATGATATCTAAGCTTATCTATGTTTAATTCTTCATTTATTCCCGCTCCAAACGCAGTTATCATATTACGGATTTCTTCGCTCCCAAGCATTTTATCTATGCGAGCTTTTTCCACATTTAATATTTTACCTCTAAGCGGTAAAATTGCTTGTGTTTGTCTTGAACGTGCACTTTTTGCTGATCCACCAGCCGAATCTCCTTCGACGATATATATTTCGCATTTACTTGCATCTCTTTCTGAACAATCAGCTAATTTTCCTGGCAAAGTTGAATTTTCAAGAACACTCTTTCTACGTGTCAAATCTCTAGCTTTTCTAGCTGCTTCTCTGGCTCTAGCAGCCATGGTTCCTTTTTGAACAATAATTTTAGCTATTTGTGGATTTTGTTCTAAAAATATCATTAAATTTTCACAAACTATTGTATCAACAACACCTCTAACTTCACTGTTGCTAAGCTTAGCTTTAGTTTGTCCTTCAAATTGAGGTTCACCAATTTTTACACTAACTATTACAGTGATCCCTTCCCTAACATCTTCACCACTTAAATTTTTATCTGCATCTTTCAATATATTCATTTTTCTGGCATAATCATTAACCGTCTTAGTAAGAGCATTTTTAAATCCTGAAAGGTGCGTTCCTCCGTCAGTAGTATTTATATTATTTACAAAGCTAAATGCATTTTCAACATAACCTTCATTGTGTTGAAACGCCACTTCAACTAGAATATCGTCTTTTTCACCCTCACAATAAAAAACACTATCATAAATAGGAGTTTTATGTTTATTTAAATGATTAACAAATTCGCTTATCCCACCTTCATAGTGAAACGATAATTGTTTTGACATATCTTCTCGTTTATCTATTAGATCTATTCTAAGTCCCTTAGTTAAAAAAGCAGTTTCTTGTAAGCGTTGCTTTAAAATATTAAATTCATATATAGTTTCCTCAAAAATTTTAGCATCTGGCTTAAAGTGCACAAATGTACCTGTTTTATTTGTTTCTCCAACTATACTTAATGATTTTGTCACATTACCTCTGGAAAATTTTTGTTCATAAACATTTCCTTCGGTATGAACCTGTACTATTAGCCATTCCGACAGAGCATTTACTACCGAGGCCCCAACGCCATGCAGTCCACCAGACACTTTATAACCACCACCACCAAATTTACCTCCTGCATGCAGAATTGTAAAAACCACTTCTACTGCCGGAATACCTTTTTGCTTGTGTATTCCAACAGGAATCCCACGTCCATTATCAAGAACCGATATAGAGTTGTCTGGGTGTATAACTACAGATATAGTGGTACAATGTCCAGCTAACGCTTCATCAACAGCATTGTCTACAATTTCATAAACAAGGTGGTGAAGACCTTTGGCTGATGTGCTACCTATATACATTCCAGGTCTTTTTCGCACTGCCTGCAGCCCTTCTAATATTTGAATTTGAGTTTCATCATACGTTGTTGCTGCCATAATTAGATCTCACTCCTTTTGTATTTAAAAATAATATAATAACTTCAAGACTATTATTATAACATATATCATATATATTGGCAATTCTAAGTTATAATTGTTCCATCAATCACTCTATATAGTTTTCCAATTTCTAGGGATTTCCATACACTTTGTTCAATTCCTGTACAAGTAATTATTGTCTGGATATCTTTGGTATAAGTTAATAAATACTCTTGCCTATAAATATCTAACTCTGACAATACATCATCTAGCAACAGCACTGGAGATTCTTGTTTTGTTTCTCTAATCAGTTCAACCTCAGATAATTTTATCGATAAAACAATACTTCGCTGTTGTCCTTGTGAAGCATATAATTTTGCATCAACACCATTAATAACAAATTTCAAATCATCTTTATGAGGACCCACATAAGTTGTTTGAGTAGCTAAATCCCTTCGTCTAGCACGAGATAATTTCTCTAAGAATTCTTTATCATCTACACTATAGTCATAAATAATTTCCAGATGTTCAGTCTTATTGGATAAGTCATAATGAATTTTAGAAGCTATATTATTTAGTGTATGGATAAATAATTTTCTTTTTTTTATTAATTCTACGGCAAATTTTTCTAGTTGCAAATCCCATGTATCTAGCATATTATTATCAATTTTACCAAAGTTTTGTTTCAGGTAATTATTCCTCTGCTTTAAAACTTTATAGTATTGCCTTAACAAATAATAGTAAACTTTATCTACTTGACACATCTCAATATCTATAAATCTACGACGTTCTTTAGGACTCTTTTTTATCAGTTGTAAGTCTTCAGGGGAAAAAATGACTGTATTTAGAACGCCAAATAACTCGTCTAATTTGGTTATCGGAATTTTATTTATGGCAACAGATTTGCCTTTATTAGTAATACAAAAATTTATTTGATCCTCCAAAAAGTTTTTTTTGATATCTAAAGATACATAAGCACCTTGTTGCTCCCATCTAATTACTTGCTTTTCATGATTGGTTCTATGAGACCTAGCAGTAGAACAAATATATATTGCCTCTAAAAGATTGGTTTTTCCTTGAGCATTGTCACCTGTTAATATATTTATACCTTTACTTAATTCCAGATTGATATTTTCATAGTTTCTAAAGTTTTGTATATTAACATTTTGTATATACATTTATTAATTCTCCTATCTAATTTTGCACGCCTTTCCATCACATTCAACTATATCCCCGCTTCTTAATTTTTTGCCTCTTTGTGTACAAATTGTATTATTTACTAATACTAATTCTTGAGATATTAACATTTTAGCTTCTCCACCTGTCTGGGTAAATTCAGCAAATTTCATAAATTGATCCAGCTTAATAAATTCTGTTGTTATACTTATTTCTTTCATCGTATTATTCTCCTTAATTCACTCTGATAGGTAAAATTAAATATTTATATGCATCGCCCTCAGTTGGTTTAATTATACATGGCTCTATAGTAGACAAAAAATTAATTGCTATTAAATCGTCATCTATTGATTTTAGTGCCTCAATTAAATATCTAGGATTAAAAGCTATAGTTAACGGTTCTCCCTCTAATTCAATTTCAATCTCTTCTCTTGCTGTACCTAGCTCAGTATTTGAACTGATAATCATTGATTCTTGATTTAAATCTATTTTTATCGGATTCTTTTTACCTTCTCTGGTAATTAAAGCTGCTCTTTCAATGCTAGTAAGCAATAAACGTCTGTCAATAATTACCCTTGTTTGATAATCATTAGGGAAAACTTGGTTATAATTTAAAAATTCGCCTTCTAGTAATCTAGAAACAATTTTACTGTTACCTAAGTCAAATAATATGTGATGTTCTCCAAATGATATATTTACCAAGTCGGCACCTTCCGTATTTAATATCTTGGCTACTTCATTAAGTGTTTTACCTGGAACAACACTTTCCACCTTGGTATTATTTGTTAATAAATTTACACACCTATATGAAAGCCTAAACCCATCTATCGAAACAAGATGAAATTCATCATTTTCTAAATGGAACATTTCTCCGGTGAAAATTGGTCTTGATTCTTCTTGAGCTACAGAAAATATTGTTTGTCTAATCATTTCTTTTAGTCTAAGTTGCGAAATCAAGTAAGTAACTTGATTGTCTACCTCTGGCAACTCAGGAAAGTCATTACCAGGTTGTCCCAAAATAGTAAATTTTGATTTACCAGACAAAATATTTATCATATTATTTTCTGTTAAGGTAATTTCGATATCTCCTAAAGGCATTTTACGAACAATTTCAGAGAAAATCTTTGCTTCAACTGCAATACAGCCTTGTTCTACAACATTAGTTTCAAATGTACTTTGGATTCCTAATTCTAAGTTGTTTCCAACTAAAGTAACTTGTTTATCTACTGCTTTAATCAAAATGCATTCTAATATAGGCATAGTAGTTCTAGTAGAACAAGCTTTAAGAACAATATTAACATGCGATAATAATATTTCTTGATTACAATAAATCTTCATTGTGGATAACTTCCTTTCATTATTCGTATTAAATATATAATAAAAATATAATAGTAGTAGTAATAGGGGCTGTGGATAGTGTGGATAACTAGGTCTAGCCCTTGTATTATCTAGCTTTATTCCTGTGGATAAACCTGTGGATAAAATAGTGAGTTATCCACACTATCCACAGGTTTATCCAGGAATAAAAAGTTATCCACAATTTATCCACAGGTTTATCCACAGGTAAATGTGGATAACTTAACGGTTTATAATTTGTCTTTCTAGTTCTTTAATTACTGATTGAAGATCAGTATTACTTTTTAGTGATTTATTTATTTTATCATAGCCGTGCATTATAGTAGTATGATCTCGTCCACCAAATTTCTCTCCTATTTTTGGCAATGATAAAGAAGTATGTTTTCGACATAAATACATTGCCACTTGTCTAGGATATGAAATAGTTTTAGTTCTTTTATTTGATATTAAGTCAGCTATATTAATCCCATAATAATTAGAAACTATTTTTTGGATATACTCTGAGGTAATTGATGTAGGTTTATCATTATTTAGTATATCTTTGATTGCTTCAGTTGCAAGGTCTATATTAACTGGGCGATTTACTAATGAAGAATATGCTAAAATACGATTTAAAGCTCCTTCTAATTCTCTTATGTTAGATACGACTGTCTGAGCAATAAATAACAGTACGTCAGCTGGAATAGAGAGATTTTCTATTTTTGCTTTTTTTCGTAAAATGGCGATACGAGTTTCTAAATCTGGTATTTGTATATCAGCAATTAGCCCCCATTCAAATCTAGAGCATAATCTTGATTCCAAAGTTTCTATCTCTTTTGGAGGTCTATCACTAGAGATTATAATCTGTTTATTGGCTTCATGCAATGAATTAAAAGTATGAAAAAATTCTTCCTGAGTTCGCTCCTTACCAGCAATAAATTGGATATCATCTATAAGTAATATGTCGATATGACGGTATTTATTGCGAAAAATATCATTCTTGTCATCTCTAATAGAGTTAATAAGCTCATTAGTAAATTTTTCTGAAGATGCATATAGTATTCTTGTATTTGGATTTTGTTCTAATACATAATGTGCTATTGATTGCATCAAATGAGTTTTTCCAAGTCCTACCCCTCCGTATAAAAACAAGGGGTTATAAGCCTTTGCAGGTGATTCCGCCACTGCTAAAGCAGCTGCATGTGCCATTCTATTACCATTTCCTACAACAAAAGAGTCAAAGACATACCTAGGGTTTAGCGTACTGTAACTATTTAGAGGGTCTAAGATTCGTTTTTTTTTATTATGCTTCTCTATATACTGATGTTCATTATCGGCTAATATAAATTCTAAATCATATTCTTTATTAAGAGTATGAATAACAGAATTTTTGATGAGTTCTAAATACCTAGTATTTAAAATTCCTTGAGCTAAATCATCTTTAACGGCTATAGTCAAAGTGTTTTCATTAATATTAATCAATTTTGTTTCTTTGAACCAAGTGCTAAAACTAACTGCTGAAGTTTCAGGTTCAATTAGATCTAAAATTGCCTGCCATTTTAGGGCATAATTGTCTTTCACATAAAGTCCTCCTAGATGCCTTTTTTTAGTTATCCACAATTTATCCACAGGTTTATCCACAGATTTATTTATATTATTAATAGATATTAAATATCAATTAGAATCAGCAATATATAAGTAATATTCAAGAGTTATTTATCAACTTATCCACAAGAAAAATGATTAAATTGTGGATAAATTGTGGATAACTTTGTTTAGTATTATTATACATTAAATCTAGAATTTGTAAAGGGTATATATGGATTTTTTTGGCTTATATTAAAAAGTTATCCACAACCTGTGGATAACTTTTGTTGTGGATAACTTTTTAATTCTCAAAATATAATTAATAGTAGCAAAATATGGCAAAAAAATCAAGGTATTTTTTGGTTATCCACAGGTTGTGGATAACTTGATCTGTGGATAACTCGGAATAGGTTATATTATATTAGAACTAATATTTTAGTTCTACCTATTATAAATATTTATATATTACTACTTGACTATAATATACAAATATTTTATACTAACAATAGTGTTTATTTATATCGTTATATTAATTAAGATTATTTTTTAAATGTGCATATTATGTGATACAGTTATTTCAAGGAGGTGCACTTAATGAAAAGAACATTTCAACCAAAAAAACGTCAAAGAAGTAGAGAGCATGGTTTTCGTAAAAGAATGAGAACTAAAAATGGTAGAGCTGTAATCGCTAGAAGACGAGCTAAAGGTAGAAAAAAATTAACAGCGTAAATTATAAGGTCGCATATGGGCGACCTTATTTTTAAATTTACAGAAAAAAGTGATGAGGAAAGTGGTTTGATGAAACATACAGAATCGCTCAAAAAAAGAAATGAATTTAGTAAGGTGTACAAAAAAGGAAAGTCTTTTGCTAATAAATATTTAGTTGTTTATACCTTAGCTAATAATTATGATATAAATAGGTTAGGTATTACAGTTAGTAAAAAAGTTGGAAATAGCGTAGTTCGTAGTAGGGTTACTAGGTTGATACGAGAGAACTATAGGCTTAGAGAAGACCAAATTTTAAACACGGGAAAGGATATTATTATTATAGCTAGAAGTTCAGCTCAAGAGGCAAGTTATATAGATATATCTAATTCTTTAGAAAAATTACTAAAACAACATAGACTATGGGAGTAAAAAATTTTATGAAATTTTTTCTACTTAAAAGTATTAAATACTATCAAAAGTTTATTTCGCCTATGTTAGGTCCAAGATGCAGACATATTCCGACTTGTTCGCAGTATACTTACGAAGCTGTGCAAGTTCATGGATTTATAAAAGGTATTATATTAGGAATTCTAAGGATTTTAAGGTGTAATCCTTTATTTAAACCAAGATATGATCCCGTTCCACAAAAAAAGCCAAAAATTAGTTTATTTTAGGAGGATTTATAATGATTACCAATTTTTTCGGGTCAATTCTCAACTTGATTTTTGAGGGAGTTTCTTTAGTGACGATGGTAGGAACATTAGGTCTTGCAATAATAGTATTTACTATAGTTACAAGATTGCTATTAACACCATTGCAAATCAAGTCGCAACTAACTACAAAAATTATGAGCAAAGTTCAGCCAGAAATGCAAGCTCTGCAAAAAAAGTATGAAGGTAAGAAAGACCAGCAATCTCAAATGCAGCAGTCACAAGAAATGCAAGCTTTATATAAAAAATATAATATTAACCCTCTAGCAGGTTGTTTGCCTTTACTTATTCAATTGCCTTTAATTTATTCGTTGTATGCTGTTTTAAGACAACCTAGTAACCATATTAAAATGCTAGCAGAATTATATAATGATATGGCTATTAAGATTGAATCTACAATAACTAATTCATCAGCTATAATAGCGGATATAATAGCTGAAATTCCTATGAATAGTACAGCTCAATTGGAATTAAATAGAGTAGGAGATAACGTAACATTATCTAATTATTTAAGCAACTTCACTACAGCTCAATGGGAATTATTGATAAGTAAAGTGCCAGAGTTAGAAACAGTTTTAGAAACTTTATTATTACAAAAGAATGGGCTAGAATACTTTGTATTTAATCTGATAGATACTCCAGCTGAGTTAGTTGCAAGCGGAAATTTATTAGCTTTTATAGTTCCTGTTTTAGCGGGTGCGTCTACATTTATTTTTAGTAAAATTTCTATGGCACAAAATCAACAGCCACAAATGCCAGAAGGACAAGAAAATCCAGCTGAAAACATGTTTAAAGTTATGAATGTTATGATGCCTGTAATGATGGGATTTATTTCATATACAGTTGCGACAGGACTAGCCTTATACTGGATTGCTGGTAACTTAATTATGATGGTACAACAATTGTGGGTAAGTAAATTGGTAAGTAAAAGGGTTGCCGAGGTTGAAGCACAACTAGAAAAAGAACGTGCAGAGGCGAAAGCTAATAAACCAAAGAAAAAACGCAAAAAAACTTCTACAAAATCTGAACCAAAAGATCAAAAAGATAACAATAATAAGCCACGAAAAGAGAGATCTCAACCAGGTCAAAATTAGAGTGAACTATGTAACAATTTGAGAGGGGGATAGATTATATCCTACCTCTTTTTTTAGGAGGAATTTAAATAAATGTTTGATACAATAACAGCAATATCAACAGCTAGAGGTGTTGGAGCTATTGGTATTGTACGTATAAGTGGTGACGAGGCGATTGCGATTGCAAGCAAAATATTTAAGGGATATATAGATATAAAAAATGCAAAAAGTCATACCATTCATTATGGACATATAGTTGATATTGATAATAATATAATAGATGAAGTTTTAGTCATGCTGATGAGAGCACCGAAAACGTTTACAAGAGAAGATGTTGTTGAGATAAACTGTCATGGTGGTATCGTAGTATTAGAGCGTGTATTAATGGAAGTTGTTAGGGCGGGTGCGAGGCTTGCAGAACCCGGCGAATTTAGCAAACGAGCTTTTTTGAATGGTAGAATTGATTTATCTCAAGTAGAAGCTATAATGGATATTATTGATTCAAAAACAGATTTGTCTTTAAAGCAAGCAATTGGACAATTAGAAGGCAAATTGTCTACAAAAATTAAGCACTATCAAACTGAATTAATTGCTATTATTTCGACGATAGAAGTTTCTATTGATTATCCAGAATATGAGGAATACGAAATTGAGAGAGAAAATATACAAATTTCAATTCATAGACTGCTATTAAATTTAAGAGAGTTATTAAAAACTGCTGACACAGGACAGATGGTTAGAGAAGGTATAAAAACAGTTATAATAGGTGAGCCAAATGTTGGGAAGTCTTCGCTATTAAATACGCTACTAGCGGAAGACAAGGCAATTGTAACAGATATTGCAGGTACAACCCGTGATATTGTGGAAGCTTATTTTAATATTGAGGGAATACCATTTGTCTTGTTAGATACCGCAGGGATAAGAGAAACTGATGATGTTGTAGAAAAAATAGGGGTTGAAAAATCTCTTAAATGTGTGGAAAATGCAAATTTAATATTAATGGTAATAGATGCATCTAAAAGTTTATCAGATGGCGAAATAGACATAATTGGAGATATAAAAAATAAGAAAGTAATTTATATATTAAATAAGACTGATTTAGAGCAATTAACGTTGGATAAAGATATAAGAAAGTTAGATGATGCGGCAGTTATTGTAAAGATATCCACAGCTAATAATTTTGGAATCGAGGAGTTGCAAAAAATTATAAAAGACAGAGTGGTAACTGAAGAAATTTCTGTTGGAGCCGGTGCAACTATATCTAATCAAAGGCAAAAAGAAGCACTTATTAAGGCAATACAGAGTCTGGAAAAAGCCTATGAGTCTATAGCTGATGGTATGCCAGAAGATTGCTTAGCTATTGATTTACATGATGCATATGGACATCTAGGAATGATAATTGGCGAAGAACTAAAAGAAGAAATTATTAATGAACTGTTTGAAAGATTTTGTCTTGGGAAATAATATAGAAAAAGATTGGAGATTTATATGATAGATGTAGCGGTAATCGGCGGTGGACATGCTGGTTGTGAGGCTAGTTTGGCGGCGGCACGACTCGGCAAAAAAACTATAATGTTTACAATGAGTGTGGATAGTATTGCGATGATGCCTTGTAATCCGAATATAGGAGGGACATCAAAAGGGCATTTAGTTAAAGAAATTGATGCTCTTGGTGGAGAAATGGGCAAGAACATAGATAAGTCTTATATTCAATCTAGAATGTTAAATACAGCAAAAGGACCAGCTGTACATTCGTTAAGAGTACAGGCTGATAAGGTGAGATATACACAAGAAATGATAAAAACTGTGGAAAACACATCAAATTTGTTGATAAAACAACAGGAGGTTGTGGATATCTTTGTGGATAACAATAAAGTTGTGGGGATAAAAACAAGTACAGGAGCAATTTATGATTGTAAATCGGTAGTTTTGGCTGGTGGAACTTATATTGATTCACGTTGCTTAACAGGAGAATATATTGAATATACGGGACCAAATGGACTTAAAAGTGCTAAATTACTTGGGGAAAACTTGAAAAAGCTGGGGATAGAAATACGCCGATTTAAAACAGGAACGCCTGCAAGAGTTGATTCAAGAACAGTAGATTTATCAAAAACTGAGCCTCAATATGGAGATGAAAAAATAGTCCCGTTTTCTTTTGAAAACAATGAAAAAGATATAGCAAGAGAACAAATTCCTTGTTATTTAACATATACAAATGCTAACACACATCAAATTATTAGAGATAATTTGCATCGTTCACCGCTATATTCGGGAATTATTGAGGGTGTTGGTCCTAGGTATTGTCCGTCGATTGAAGATAAAGTTGTTAGGTTTGCAGACAAAGAAAGACATCAAGTGTTTTTGGAGCCAGAAGGCGAAAATACAACCGAAATGTATGTACAAGGAATGAGCTCATCGCTACCTGAAGAAGTCCAAATAGATATGTTGCGAACAATTCCAGGGCTTGAAAATGTTGAGGTTATGAGAATTGGGTATGCAATAGAATATGATTGTATTAATCCTTTGCAACTAAAACACACATTAGAACTAAAAAATATAAGTGGATTGTTTTGTGCAGGACAAATAAATGGAAGCTCTGGATATGAGGAAGCAGCTGCACAAGGGCTTGTTGCAGGCATCAATGCATCTTTGATGGTGGATAATAAAGAGCAAATAACGATTGACAGGTCAGAAGGATACATTGGTGTATTGATTGATGATTTGGTTACAAAAGGGACAGCAGAGCCATACAGAATGTTGACATCAAGGGCAGAGTATAGATTACTTTTAAGACAAGATAATGCAGATATGCGACTTAGAGAAAAAGGTTATGCGGTTGGACTCATAAATGAGGAAACATATACAAAATTTATCCACAAGAAACAAGCAATCCAAGATGAACTTGAAAGATTAAGAAATGTATACGTTGGAACAACTGAGGAAGTACAAAAAATTCTTGAAACTAACAACAGTACTCCCCTTAGATCAGGTATAGCTTTATCAGAGCTTATAAAGCGTCCAGAATTAGATTATAACGATTTTTCTCATATAGACAAAGATAGACCTACTCTTTCACCAGAGATAGTAGAGCAGATCCAAATAGAACTAAAATATGAAGGATATATTTCTAGGCAACAAAAACAAGTGGAACACTTTAAAAAGCTAGAAAAACGAAAATTACCATTAGATATAAATTATGAAAATGTG
Source organism: Epulopiscium sp. Nele67-Bin004 (assembly GCA_002007315.1). The sequence continues at coordinate 6,732 of LNZQ01000162.1, read as the reverse complement.
CATAGTTTGCGACTTGAAGCTAAACAAAAATTGGAACAAGTTCGACCCGTATCAATAGGGCAAGCGTCACGAATTTCAGGAGTATCACCAGCTGATATATCAGTTTTACTTGTATATTTAGAACAAATGAGGTATAAAAATGCAACAACTTAGACAAATGCTTGTAGATGGGGCAAAACAATTAAATATAGAATTATCAGAAACGCAAGTAAATCAACTATTTTTGTATAAAAACTTGTTACACGAATGGAATAACAAAATAAATTTAACCGCTATAACAGATGATACAGAAGTTATTACAAAACATTTTTTGGACTGTATGACAGCGTATAATGCAGTAAATTTGTATGACACAAAAACATTAATTGATGTTGGAACAGGTGCAGGGTTTCCTGGGCTAGTATTAAAAATAGTTTTTCCGCACATAAAAGTAACTTTGGTGGACTCGCTAAACAAGCGACTTATTTTTTTAAATGAAGTCATACAACAACTTGAGCTAACAAATATAGTCTGCATTCATGCTAGAGCTGAAGATTTGGGACAAAATAAACAATATAGAGAACAATTTGACATATGTGCATCAAGAGCAGTAGCAAATTTAGCAACATTAAGTGAATATACTTTGCCATTTGTAAAAATAAAGGGCTGTTTGATAGCTTTAAAAGGACAAAATATAGAAAATGAACTTGAAACTGGGACAAAAGCTATAAATATTTTGGGCGGTAAACTTGAAAATATTATTGATGCTAACGTTCCATTTACCGAGTTAAATCACAAAATAGCCAAAGTAACTAAAATATCAAAAACACCTAAACAATATCCAAGAAAGTCAGGAGAACCTAACAAAAATCCTTTGGGTATTTAACTATAAAGGGGAGATAATGATGAAAGAACAGCAAATTACTAACTTGCCAATTAGTCTAATAAGATCTAATCCTTATCAACCAAGAAAGTCATTCAACAAGTTATCGCTAGATGAGTTGGCAAATTCTATAGAAGAACATGGAGTCATAGAACCAATAAGTGTACGACAAGTTGGAGATGTGTATGAACTTGTTTCGGGAGAACGCAGAGTTAAAGCATCAAGACTTGCAGGCTTAGAGGAGATACCTGCTAGAATTGTAAATTTATCAATAAAAGAAAGTGCAATTATTTCACTAACACAAAGCACCCACAGAGATAATCTAAACTTTTTTGAAATAGCTAATGCGTATCAAGCTATGATTGATGATTATGGTTATACAAAAAGTGAGCTTGCACTTACTCTATCTATTAGTCAAAGTGTAATAAATAATAGATTAAAACTATTACAATTACCTTACTCAGTAAAAAGAAAGCTAATAGAATATCAACTAGGAGAACGATATGCAACAGCACTATTGAAATTAAAAGTTGAAAAAAATCAACTACAAGTGCTAACAAAAATATTTAAAGAGCAACTGGCTATAACTAAAGCAGAAGAATTAATTGAAAAAATTATAAATGAAGATATAGAAGAAATTGATGAAATTATTGTTAAGCGTCCAAAAGTTAGGGCATTTATAAAAGATATGAGAGTGTTTACAAATAGCATAACCCAAGCCGTAGACTTACTTAAAAAATCAGGTATAGACGTAGACTATACTGTGGATGAACAAGCTGGTGAACATAAAATAATTATTAAAAATAAAGGAGAAAAATTGTGAGAGAAATAAAGTTAGAATTAGCAAAATTAATTAGTACACAAATAACTTCACTAGATGAAACACAAATTTTTGATATGTTAGAAATACCAACTGATATAACTATGGGAGATTTTGCATTTCCTTGCTTTAAACTAGCAAAAGAGCTTAGAAAAGCACCACCTATAATTGCAAAAGACATAGTAGAAGCTTTTCCATCGGCAGAGTTAATAGATAAAGTTGAAAATGTTAATGCGTATATTAACTTTTTTGTAAACAAAGAAATTTTAGTTGAAAAAAGTATATCTAAAATTTTTGCTGAAGGTAAAAATTACGGAATGGATACTTCAAAATCCAAAGGAAATGTTGTATTAGATTTTTCATCGCCAAATATTGCAAAGCCGTTTCATGTTGGACATTTAAGATCAACAGTTATCGGAAACAGCTTATATAGAATATTTGAGGCACTTGGATACAACAGTGAAGGTATCAACTATCTAGGGGACTGGGGTACGCAGTTTGGAAAACTTATAGTTGCGTATAGAAATTATTCATCTAAAGAGCAAATTGAGGAGCTTGGAATAAAAGAACTATTAAGAATCTATGTAAAATTCCACAAAGAAGCAGAAACAAATCCTGAGCTAGAAGATGAGGCGAGAAGAAACTTTACGCTTATGGAGCAAGGTGATGAAGAAGCTCTTGCGCTTTGGAAGTGGTTTAGAGAAACGAGCTTAAAAGAGTTTGAACGTGTGTATAAAATGTTGGATATTACATTTGATAGCTATAACGGTGAAGCGTTCTATAACGATAAAATGGATGCAGTTATAAAAGAGCTTGAAGATAAAGGGTTAGTTGAAGTTAGTGAAGGTGCAAAAATTGTACGTCTTGATGAAACAAATATGCCTCCATGCCTAATTACAAAAAAAGACGGAAGTACGTTGTATGCAACTAGAGATATAACAGCAGCGTTGTATAGACACAACCATTATAATTTCAAAAAATGTTTGTATGTTGCAGCGTTAGAACAAAATTTGCACTTTGCACAGTTTTTTAAAGTTGTAGAAAAGATGGGTTATGACTGGGTTGGGGATTTGGTGCACGTTGCATTTGGAATGGTGAGCATGGAAAATGGTGCTTTATCTACTAGAGATGGAAATGTCTTGTTCCTTGAAGATATCTTAACAGAAGCAATTGATAAAGCGAGAGAAATTATCGAACAAAAAAATCCAAACTTAGAAAATAAAGAAGAAGTTGCAATGCAAGTTGGTATAGGTGCAGTTATATTTGATGACATGTATAACACTATAATAAAAGACATACAATTCTCATGGGATAAAGTTTTAAACTTTGAAGGGGAAACAGGTCCATATGTCCAATACACACATGCTAGAGCATGTAGCGTGTTACGTAAAGCAAATGTATCGTTTGATAGTGATATGAAGTTTGACTGCAAGTTATTAACTGATGAGGCAAGTGTGAGTTTGGCGAAAGAGCTTGGTGTGTTCAAAGAAATTATTGAAGAAGCTGGTGAAAAATATGAACCATCAGTTGTAGCTAGATACGCAGTTAGAGTTGCACAAGCGTTTAATAAATTTTACCATGACAACCCTATAATAATTGAAGATGATAAGGTGAAAAATGCTAGGTTGGCTATGGTTATGGCAAGTGTAGTAACTATCAAAAATGCTTTATATTTATTGGGGATAAAAGCACCAGAACAAATGTAGTTTTTTAGGAGGATTTTCGATGAAGAAGGCATTATTGTTATATAATCCAATGGCAGGCAATAGAAAAATAGTTGGTTGTTTAGATGTTATTGCTGAAAAGTTGCAAAACTTGGGGTATATATTAAGTTTATACAGAAGTGACGCTCCAGGAAGTATAGAAAAATACATTTATGAGAAAGTAACTGGAAATATAGATTTAATTTTGATATCAGGGGGAGATGGCACTATTAATGAGTGTATCAATGGTACAGTCAAAAAAAATCTTGATATACCAATATTGATTTTGCCACTTGGGACAGCAAATGACTTTGCTAATGCTGCCGATATACCTGCAAATATAGAAGATACGTTAAGTTTGCTTGAAGATGGTGAACTTACAAATATAGATGTTGGTAAAGTTAATGGGCAGTATTTTATCAATGTGTGCAATATGGGATTATTTAGTGGCGTGTCCCATGAAATGGATTTAGACATGAAAAAAGACTTTGGTAAGCTTGCATATTATGCAAAAGGCATTGGAAAACTGCAAAAATATGAAACTATGGATTTAGAAATAGCTTATGAAGACAAAGTTCTCCGAGGTGAGTATACTATCGTATTTATTTTTAATGGTAAAGGTGCAGGTGGGTTCAACAAACTTGCAAAAGAGGCTACTATACAAGATGGGTACTTTGATGTTGTTGCAGTAAAAGATGTTGAGAGATATGAAATTCCTAGATTGTTTATTAAGGCATTGCAAGGTGAACATTTATCTGATGCTAATGTAGATTATATTAAAATTTCAGCTGCGACTATAACATGTAAAAATGATAAAGGGCAGTTTGATACTGATGTTGATGGTGAGGTTGGACCAGAGTTTCCACTTCATATTGAAGTTGTGACAAATAAGGTGAGAGTATATTTGCCAAATCCATCTACACAAAAAGCTAGAAACATAGCAAAAATAAATGATGAAACCGAAAAAAAAGGTTATACATTTAATAGAACTCAGTTTTTTGGGCTAAAAAGTTAATGATGTTAGTTTGTACAATAAATTATTAAGCATAAGCTACTATTAAATAGTATTCTTGGAATATCTAAATCTGATAAAGATTTGTTATGGGATTACAACTAAGAAGTTTTTAGGCTTGTACAACAAAGGGGTATCCTCCGATACCCCTAATAAGATTTATCTTTTTTGTGTTTCAGTTGTTCTACCAACATCTAGCACTTTAACACCGCCTGTAGATTGAACAGTTGTTGTTGCAAGAGCATTCATAGAGTTGTATGCAGCTTCTAATTTTTCTTGTAGTTTAACAATTTCAGCTTGTGCTTTTGCCAAATCTTCAGCAGCTCTTTCTTGTTCCATCTTTGCAACTTTAATTTCCCATTCAGCATTTTTCTTGATGCTATTTGTTTCAATTGCTTTTTCTTTGTCATATGATTTTTTTGCTTCAGTTTGGGCTTCTTCTTTAGCTTTTTCAACTAGTTCTTTAATGCCCTCAACTTTTTGTTTTAGTTCAGCAACTTCCGTTTCACTTTCAGTCATTTTTTTCTCACGTTCTGTCAATTCTTCTTCACGTGTACTAATTACTTTTTCACGGGCTGTCTTTTCCTCTTCCCATTTATCATCATCAAGCCTACGATTACGTTTCAAATTATATTGGAATTCTTCCGATTCTCTTTTGCGTTCTTTTTCAAGTGCCGTTTTTTTGTCATCATATTCTTGTTCTAAATCAGTGATTTTTTGTTGTTTCTCTGTTGTTAGAGTTTCCATATCTTTTTTTAGTTGTTCTAACTTATCAGTTTCTGCCTTTTCTTTTTCAGCGATAATGTTATCTTTAGCCATAACTACTGCCTCAGTATCAATGATAGCTTGTGTTACTTCTTGGATTTCAGCTAGTTCTTTTTTCGCTTCTTCAATAGCAAACTTAACATCATTAAACTGTTTAACAATTTCAGGATTTAAAATATTCATATCTATTAGCTCCTGTGCTTTTTCTAATTTTTCTTCTTTAGCTTTAGTATTTTTAAGTTCTGATACTGTCACTTTTGATTCCCTAGCTTGTTTTAGTTCATCTTGCAATTTTATTACTTCATCCATTATCTGTTGTTTTGTCGATTTTAGTGTGACTGTTGCCATTATAATTCCCCCTAAGTTCTAGTTTTTCTACATTGATAGATTAACACAAATTATATAGTGGTGTCAATATATTTTTTTAAAATGTAATTATATATAAAAATATATCTTAAAAGTTATATAAATTATATGTAATTACAATAAGAGAGTTTTGAACAATAAAACAAAGGTCTTATTCTGTTTTATTTTGGTCATCTACTTATGCTATTGTTTAGACCTCCTAACATAAAATATTAAGAAAAAAATAGTTGACATTGCAACTAAGTTAAAATATAATAGTTGCATAAACAACTAAATGGGAGGAAACTATGAATACAGAGAAATCATTAAATCATTATTTGTCCAGAGTATATCGAAAAAGTATGCTTTATTTGCAACATAAAGTTGACCAAGAAGAAATAGGGCTGGGGCAAATTATTTGTTTAAATGAAATTTATAAGCAGGAAGGCTTAAATCAAGAACATTTGGCAACAAATTTGTCAGTTGATAAAGCAACAATAGCTAGAGCTATAAAACATCTAGAAAAAAACGGCTATATATACCGACAACGTAACGAAAATGATAAAAGAGCTTATGAAATTTATTTAACTGAGAAAGGCAAGGCAGAGTACAACAATATTTATGAATTTTTTGATGAATTAGAGGCAATTTTAAGTGCAAATTTAACTGACCTTGAAAAAAACATATTGATAAATTTGTTAGAAAAAGTGTGTAGTCATCCAGATATGAATTAAAATCAATGTGAGAGGGGAATTTAGTGTGAAAGATAATGAGGGAATGAATAATTCTGAGATAACAGATGAAACTACTAAAGATAGTAAATCAGAAGAACAAGATAAATTGTTAGGCGAAGAACCAGTTGGCAAAGTGTTAGTTAAATTTGCTATACCAGCAATAATTGCAACAATGGTAAGTGGGTTGTACAATGTAATTGACCGTATGTTTATTGGGAATATTCCAGATGTTGGGGAGTTGGCGATTGCTGGGTTAGGTATAACTTTGCCTGTTATAACAATTTTGTTGGCATTTGAGATGTTGATGGGGGTTGGGGCAGCCTCAAATATTTCATTAAGACTAGGTGAGGGCAGAAAAGATGTGGCAGAGCAAATATTGGGTAACACAATTACTGGTGCAATAACGATAGGATTTACTGCAATGGTAATCGGCTTGTTGTTTAGCGAGCAGATTTTGTTGGCTTTTGGGGCAAGCGAAAATAGTTTGGTGT
>LNZQ01000161.1 GCA_002007315.1 Epulopiscium sp. Nele67-Bin004 | reverse complement strand
TGAAAAACTTTAGATCAAATACTGCAGAGACACAACAACACCACATAGATTAGGACATCATTGAGAAACCCAAACAAAGAGGTAACATACAGCACTTTTTTAGCCCTCATTGCTTCCTTCCAGCGATGCCTCTCTTTCTGGGTCCAATTAGAGACGTACTTCTACTAGCCTACTTCAGTTTGATCGACTGTACATACATGTACAGTATGCTATGCTCATTAACTTTTTAAATTTAGCTGGATAAGCAAGATAAATCTGAACACACATACATCACATTGCTGCTCCACCTCAAAGAGGAATGGTTTTAAAGTCCTACAGGACAGATGCAAAGTCAGATTCTTAAAAAGGAAGGGAGGAACAATGGATACAAATGGCATGCATTAACAGCAGGCCTACCATAGCAGCAAAATTAGACTGAGATAGTGTGACAACTGCAAACATTACAAGTGTTGCATTATAAACATTTGCTCAACAGAACCGAAATATCCAGATCGAGATACCATGCCTGTAAAATTAGTAGCGCGAAATACCACTGGAACAATCAAGCAGTTTTTTTCTTTTCTAGTTGTGGTTTCAGGACTGCACACTGACTAATCAAAAAGCAAACACCAGTAGACGTAGTGCATCATTAGCGTCATTGCAATGGAGCCCAGTCTGTCAGCTGTAACCACATGCTAATCTCATCTAGGTCACATGTGTGTCTGCTTTTATATGAAGTTAATTTGTCTATTTAAAGTATTCATGTCACCAGGCCAGGACTTGGAAGCAGATGAATTTTAAAGTTTAGATAGGGTAGAACAAAAAGCCATTGTGGTGTTTTTTTGGGACTTCATGGTAAGGTAGCATTTGAGGCTGAACAAAGAAGTAATGCTGTTTTTGCTAGGAGAATAAACAGAAAGAGGTTTGAAAGTAAAGGTGGACAAAATAAAACAAGGAAATAAATGAAGGAAGGAATTAAAAACAGGTGAAAAAAGAAATGAGGGGAAAATAACTACCAGCCTCGGTTCGTTCCCTTTGCTTAAAATACTAAAGCTTTTTCACACCCCTTGTGTTTTTAAACAGAAGCAGGAGGCTCTTAAGTTTGATACCTGTGCAAAACCTGTGAAACTTAAAATTTCAAACCAATTAACTTTCCCTAAACCTGACCAACCACGTGAAGACCTTTTTCTAAATGCAACACAGTGTTTTCTTCCTCAACTTAGCCATTTTTTATTGCCTAAACCTAGCCAAGCTGCAACTGTTTCACAACCTATACCATGTGTTTAAACGCTCTGTAGTCACAGGGCAGAGAGGGAGAGTATGTCAGTGAGTTGTGTGCAGAGAGCCGATGCTAAAGTCGACAAGATTTTATCCTCGTACTGTGTGTAATCAATTTCCGGCGAGATCATTTACAAAACACTGAATGAAAAAAGCAAAGATACAGGCAGAGATAGAATCTGGGCACTGATAAAATTTGGCCTGCACTGAATACCATTGATATAGGAAAAACAAGTTCTTTAACAATTGAGGATTTGAAATTGGCATTAAAGATAAAAAAAAGTCTTGAAGAAGAAGATCCAACGTGGGAGGAATATTTTAAAAACTCACAGTGGGAGAAACTTCTCGCCGAGAAACTCGCTGAGCAAGAGAAGGAGAAGTAGATGCATGATTTATTAACTTACCACAAACTAAAACTAATTCATGCCAACCAAGTAACATATCTAAAAGAAGAATATACTGACCAAACACTAGGTGGATGGAACATTACGGATGGTGAGTGGCACGCAATCACGGTGGATAGCAATATTGATGAGTCAGGTGGACTAGATGGAGATTTGGCGATTGAGTCAATAGGCAGTTATGATGGTGGTACGATTGAAAGAGAAATAGAACTAGACAATTATGGCGAAATCTTATTTGAACATTATGTGCAGAACGAAAATTTAGATGGAATAAATACTCTTAAATTTTATGTTGATGGAGTGGAAAAATTATGTGTAGAAGGAGCATCGCCGTGGTATCGGTGTGCTCCTATTGGTGTGTCGCCAGGGACTCATACATTAAAATTTGTTTATGATACAGATGGCGCTCCAAACAGCAAAAAGGCAGTCATAGACACATTTACAATTAGAATTGGAAAAACTGTGCCTTGTTTAATAACAACTTATCAGCCAGCAAAGCCAATTCGCAATCTAGCAAGCAATAAGGTTTTAAGGGGCAATATCCAATATCAACAAATGATAAAAAGTGATACAGAAATTAACTTTACAGCCACATTTTCGGGACTAGAGTATCATTATTTTATGAGTATATGTGAAGATACCTTTTATTTTGTGGATGAATTTGGCATATGTTATCGTGGAATATTTCCCGAGGATACTGAACCGAATATGATAGCTATGAATTGTGTTTATGCTGTGGAGTTATGTATGCGTTCATGCAATCAAATAGCAAGGGGGTTTTGCTAATGCAAGGGGCAACAATAGAGCTACTACAATACTTATCAGATAATCTTAATGTTGGTGACCGTGCACCAGCTTACCGAATTAAAATTTACCGAAAAGATGGAGATAAAGGGTTTGAAGTAGCTGGCTTTGAAATACGAGATGTAACATCAATTACATTAGATAGGCGATATAATATGTCTACAGATGATTTAACATTTGAAGTATCAAATATTAATGGTCAATACTCACCTGATTATGGACATACAAAAAAATATAGAGGCGTAACCAACCTACCTTTAAGTGGATATAGAAATGTAATGTTGCCGTATAACAAGGTAACTGTTGAACTTGGTTATGGCACTGAGCTAGTTAGAGTTTTTACTGGACTAATTTCAAAAGTTGAGATAGTTGAAGAAACCTCTACGCTCATAGTTAATTGCAACAATATGTTTAGCTTACTACTTAACTGTATTGACCCCATTGATACCAGAAGCTTAGTATATGAAAACCAGGATGCATTTGTAATACTAAAAGATTTATTAGAACGTGCGGGCATAACTGAATATTTTTTTGAGATGGACGAAGTTAAACCTGCTGAACAGTTAATTAACTCCACTGAAGATGTTGCTTCACCTGATGAAGTACTTCCTAATGCATTTATAATTTCTAGGGCGGAATATCCACTAGGAACTTTTTATGCTGATGCAGTAGAAGAATTATTAAATATGATGAACCATAGAATTTTTGCGGATAGATATGGATTAGTATGCATTAGAACGCAACATTATTATTCACAGAATGATTTTCATGTATATGAAGTTGATGACTATATTAACATCACTGAAGGTGAATACAAAATTGACCCTACAGTACTTCGCAATAGAGTCATTGTACAAGCCAATGACGGATGGCAGGCATTTGAGGATAAATTTTTGTTAGAATATTGTAACCAACAAAAAATATCCTGTGGAATAGAAGCTGTGTGGGCAGATACAGAAGAAAAGCGTTGGGCAGTTGCTGATGCTTATTTTTTGGATATGCGACGCAAGTTGCGTACAATCCGAATTGCAACTAAAGGTAATCCCACAATAGATATTGAGGATTTAATAAAAGTTACAGCATTAATTTCAACCGCTACAGCCAAATATCGTGTAGTAGGTTGTCAAACTTTATTTAATGAGCAAGGGGGGTATATTGATATTTTGGATTTAGAATTTACAGCAATCGGAAACGGCCACTTATGTGAGCCAGCTCCAGGTGATTATATAAATAATACTAGCAGTAGTGAAACTGAACTAGACGATACATCAACAACGTATGTAACGTCTTCTTTGCGTGAGCAGATTATCAATTATGCGCGCAGTTGGTTAGGTACGCCATATCAATGGGGAGGAGATTATATTAATCGACCAACTCAATATTTTGGCGTGGATTGCAGTTGGTTTACTTGGGGAGTCCTTGGCAAATTTGGATTAATGACAAGTTATACGACATCTAAGTATCAATACAAATTATTTCCGCCGATAAGTCGTGACCAATTGCAAGTCGGAGACTTAGTATTTTATGGTACAACATCAAGCTCTGAATCAATTCATCACGTTGGCATGTACTTAGGCAATGACAGAGTAATTAGTGCAAGTGGTGGTGGCCCAAGTACAACAACTCTTGCAGCTGCAACTAAAGCTAATGCTAAAGTTAAAGAGCATAGTTTAACCTATATGCAACGTTACTATTATTATGCTAGTATAGGAGTGTAACATGAATAATTACAGAGAACCGATAGAATATGTGGTAGAACAGTATTTTCAGCGATTTAACTTTAACAATTCAAATAAAATTTCTAGTTCTACAGTTTCTACAGTAGAACTAGCTCAGGTAGTGCAAGTAGATAATAGTTTACCCGAATATCCAGTTACATTTATTAGGGATGAGGAAAACAGAGTAATCAAAGTAATTTATGGCGACTTAGATACATTGCAAGAAATCATAGATGGTACTGCTGAAGGAATGGTTACTATCTGGCAACAAGAATTTATTAGAAATGAGGATAACAAAGTAGTTGCAATTATAACTACTTATCCTGATGGACTAGAGGTAACGATTAACATAGAGCGTGATAATAATAAGGTGGTAAGCATCATATGAGTATTGCAACTTATGTGCTAAATTGGGATGAACTAGCTGAGCAACTAGATTTTTCTGCATTAGCAGAACTACTTAATAATATCGGGATTGGAGCTAAGATAGCTGCTGGTGAGCAATATGTGCAAGGTTATTGTCAGAAAACAAGCGGTGATGAAACTATAGTTATGTTTGAACGTGATACTGAAGTAGGAATAACTGCAGTTGCATTTAGTTCTAGTCGATTTGAACCAGAAGATTATCTGGATGCATATATAGTCAATGCAAATGGCGATGAAATTAATTTATGGTCAAATGTGTATGTAAAGAATTTTTTGCAACGCAAAGCATTTCCTGTGATTATGCCCTTGCCAGCAAACTATCAGCTTAAGTTTGTTTATAACAATATTAGCAATGCTTACAATACTTTTTGGTTAGATATAGAGTATACAAATTATATCCCAGGGAGTGAGGAAATTACTTATACTGTAACAATTGATTATATTGCTAATACTGGAGATGACTACCAGAGGCTTGGCAGTGAAAATTTCGACTACCCCGTTGGTACTCATACGATTATTAATACCCAAGAATTTCCTAATTGGAAAGCTCAAGAGCCTACAAGCATTGATATAGAAGTGGTTGATACCGATATTTATATAGAATTTTATTAAATAAGAAAAGAAAACACGTGACTTTAGTCGTGTGATGAATTTTCTAATATTAGTAAGCGTGTTGAGAAATTAGCACGTAGACATTGATTTGAAATAATCAATGCAATATACTACTTGAATTGCTGGAAACCCGTAAAGCTAACTAAACTACAACGTAAGTTTGAAATAAAACTAAGCGTGAATGTAGCGAAAGCAGAAAAAATTAGTTAGATGAGATATGGTTAAACCCTAAGTCTTATTTACAATAATCGGCAATCAGCAGCGAAGCTCCGAATAGGAGAACGTTCAACGACTATTCCTCTTGAGGGAAGTACACTACAAGTTATTGGTAGTGGAAGCGGGTAGCCCCTAACGTGTAATGACGAGGGAGAAGATATAGTCTGTGCTTATACGAAAGTGTAAGAGGTCTACCGAAAGGCAAGACTGGCTAAGGTGTAGCGACTTTAGTTGAACAACAACCAAACCCTAAAACTAAAGTAGGGATTCTAAAAATTATTCTAATTATTTTTACTATAAATACGTTGCTTCAGTAAATATAATATATTATAATCATCTTAATAGAAAGTGAGGTGAGAAAATAATGTATTTGACAATGAAACAACAAGTAAAACAATTTTCAAAAGAAGATTATAAGACAGTAAGAGAGTTAAGCCGCATAGCAAAGAATTTAACTAATCAAGCTATTTATAATGTGAGGCAATATTACTTTCAAGAGGGCGAATACCTAAACTATGAAAAGAATTATGCGTTATTAAAAAATAGTGAAAATTATAAATTACTTAACTCTAATATGGCACAACAAATTTTAAAAGAAGTAGACGGAATGTTTAAATCATTCTTCGGTCTTTTGAAATTAGCCAAACAAGGTAAGTACAATTTTAGAGATATAAAATTACCTAAATACTTACCTAAAGATAGCTTTACAACATTAGTTATAGGGTTTATACGAATAAGGGATAATACATTGGCATTGCCATATTCTAATTTGTTCCGTAAAACTCATAATAAAATAGCTATCAAGTTACCACCTAAGTTAGCAGACAAGATAATTAAAGAGATTAGAATAATACCAAAATCAAATGCTAGGTTCTTTGAAATTCAATACATCTATGAAGTTGAAGCAATTCAAAGAAATTTAAACCAACAAAAAGCACTAGCTATTGATTTAGGAGTATCTAATTTAGCGACTTGTGTAACTAATACAGGTGAGAGTTTTATAATTGACGGTAGAAAATTGAAGTCCATTAATCAGTGGTATAACAAAGAAAATGCGAGATTGCAAAGTATAAAAGATAAACAAGGCGATTTAAGACGTTATACAAATAGACAAGTAAAAAACGTATCTAAACGAAATAATAGAGTAAATGATTATATGAGTAAAACAGCAAGATTAATAATTAACTATTGTTTAGATAATGATATAGGAATACTTGTATGTGGATATAACGAAAGTTTACAAAGAGGTAGTAACATAGGTAAACGAAATAATCAAAACCTAGTTAATATATCATTTGGAAAGCTAAGAGAAAAACTTGAATATCTATGTCAGCTAAACGGAATAAAATTCGTAAAGCAAGAAGAAAGTTATACAAGTAAAGCAAGTTTCTTTGATGAAGATATAATTCCAATATATAATTCGGATAACCCACAAAAGTATGTATTTAGTGGGAAGAGAGTCAAAAGAGGATTATACAAAGCTAGTAATGGATATACATTTAATGCAGATTGCAATGGAGCATTAAATATATTAAGTAAAAGTAACGTTGTAGACTTAAGGGTCTTATACGGTAGGGGCGAACTGAACACGCCGATAAGAATAAGGGGGATTTAGGTCATCAAACTTCTTAAATAAAATTAAAATAATTTTTAGAACCCCGTCACTTTAGTGATGGGAGGTTCAGTATATACCTGAAAATATATATGGCCATGATTATGATGGCATTATAGCTCTATACTGGGAAAGTGATACTACTACAGATTTAGATTTATCCGCTTATTTGGATAATGATGAAACTAAAAAAGTTATGTATAATAATAAAAATTATGCTATGGATGATGATAATCAGCTATGGCTTGATAGGGATTATAGGATACAATACACCGATGTTACCCCCGAAATCATTACTTGGCTTGGATTTAGTTCTAGCGTACTTACGATACAGTTAACTAATTATAATGGTCGAGTACTTACTCAAGACCCTATAATTACTATCCATTCATTATCAGGTGCAGAACTTGCTAATATTACAATAGACAAATTTTTATTAACATCTGAAGAAATAACTATTAATGTCGCCGAAATTAACTTAGCTACAAATGCAGTTAAAATATTGTTATGATTTCCAATAAATTTGCATAAACATTGTGGATAATGCAATATTTTTTCCTCTAAGCCAATTAATATATAGCATAATGTAAAAATATACTTGATTTATTAGGAGATTTATTGTTAAAAATTTAAGAATTGGAGATTATATGAGTACTTCTAAATATATTGTAAATATAGATGAACTAATTGATGCATTAAAACAATTAACTAATTTTGAAGAACTACAAAACTTACTATCTCTTTTGCAAGACAGCATTGGTAGAGGAGATTTTTTTTCACACAATATGTCCAATAACATTCCAGCTTTAGCAGGAAGCTACGAACAGGTTTTTCATTCAAGAGAACCTGTTTCTTTGCGTGCAATTACATTCGCATGCACGGGTTATAACAAACAAGATTGCGTATCTATGATAGTCGATGGAAAAACGCATATTGATCGCATCCATACAAAAGAACTTGGTCAATATAAAGACTTTTTCAATGCTATAACTGGCAATGAAGTTAAAGTTATCTATCACAATGTTAGCGGTCATAGCAAAATGTTTTGGTGTGATATAGATTATTTTATTCCACAGGAAAAATAGAAAGGACCACATATGGACAACACAGAAAATATTATACAATCACGTACTAGAGTTAGCGAAAAACCTGCATTTGCTCAAGGAGTAGCCGAAATCCCTCATTTAATTAAAGCTTTGGTATCCACCTTAATTGCATCCCAGAGTTTTGAATGGAATTTAATTTATCCTTCCTCTATCGGAAGCGTAAGTGATGTTGCAATAATATCTACAACGACAACATTTAATAAAACTTTTTATATTATGTTTAAGCGGGAAAAATTAAATGAAATGGAAATCAAAATAGGTACGGCACTTAATGATGCTCAAGATGATTTAGCAGACCTTAAACAAAGTGAATGGACCCAATATAGCTGGTATACTGAAAATATTACTCTATATGAATGGCTCCCAGTTGAATATCTAATGAACTTTAATCAAGATAGTATTAATATTGTTTTGCAGGGTGATGCAACATTAGACACGTTGCCTTACAACAATTATCTAATTTCATATTGCTACATAGGTTCACTTTTAAGTTATGATGGAGCAACTGTTGACGAGGAGTATAATTTTGTGGTTACATCAGGTGCCGCAAATGCACCGACTGACCATGACACATTTGGTGTTCACACAGCTAACGGAGTAACCGATATTGCAGCTGTTGGTACATTTACTGGCGTTCCTTATCAATCGCATAACGTGGGACAATTTACTGATAATCAATTTGGCGAAAAGCATATTTTAACATCATCACGTTATACGGGGAATTATCATTTTTCGGAAGTAGTTGTAATGCATCATGTCGATGGGGTAAGAGGAAAATTGCAAAACGTTATTATTGGGGATAAATTTGGCATCACTCATAGAGACGAATTATATTCAGATAGAGGCACAGAAGATGAAAAAATCTATTTAATGGTAAATGTCAATGCGCCTTATTCTTTTATAGGTAACAGTGGCAATATTTTTCACGGATTGGCTTTGAGAAAAATTTAGTTGAGAGTTTTTAAATTTAAATATTACAATACCAGCAAAGCAAAATGGGAAATACATTACTTCGGAACACACAATGTACAGAAATCGAGAATTTTTAAATTTAAATATTATAATACCAGTAAAGCAAGATGGCAAATGCATTACTTGGGAAATGGCTATAGAAAATTTAATATGATATACGGCAACCAATCACACCACAATGTGCATATTGAAAAAACTAAGGTTATGAATTTATCCAAAAATATATGTATAACTCAAGACAAGCAATTAGGTATATCTGCTAAAAATGTTTCCCTTATCAAAAACTCCTTGTTAAATGCAATAAAACATATAGAAATAACTCAAGATATTTTGGCAGAACAAGAAATTTTAACTGCCAATTTAAAAGATATTTCTATAGAGCAAAAAACTTTAGCAATACGAGATACTTTAACTACTAATTTTAAAGATATTTTGTTAAACCAACCAAATAAATTTTCTTTTTTTGATAGAGACTTAACAAAATTTCAAAATGAACGTCTAACTTTTTTTGGTAAAAATATGACTATAGAATCTGAACAAAATTTAGTTTTATTTGAAAAAGATATTTTGATAAAAAATATATTTAGTTTGTTACCTGGATTAGTAGATTTAGATATATCGAAAATATATTCCGTTGAGCACCTAGTAAATATTAATGTAGACGAACCTAGTTTGGCCAATAAAAAAAATCTTATAGATATTTCAGTAGAAGACGAATTCTCCCTAAATAATTTTTTTAGCAATGACTTAATAGTTAATGGGCAAAATTTACTCCATAAATATTTTCAGACAGATATAATTACAAGTATTTCAACTGAAATAAACAAGGAGTTTACCACTAATATTAAAATTGACATTAATACTGTGATAAATAACACATCTTTAATAGATATTATATATCAGCCTGAATTATTGATAGACAATATTTGTACTGCAATTATTACAAACCAAAACACCATAATAGATAAAATTATTTCCTCTGATATATCATTTGCACAAGAAAAAATAAATGTTCAAACTGCTGTTACCAAAGAGATTACATTAGATGAAATTATTAGAATGCAAAAAGTTAGGTGTGCTGAAATTATGGTTGAAAAAAACATCCCTATAAATTCCTCTGGCATCACCAATATTATTACAGATGAGCTAGCAACCTGGGTTAGCTCTATTATAAATAGAGAAATATCCTGCAATCAGATAACAGAGATAGACAAAACCCAGATGATAGATATGATTATAGAAGATTATTGCAACAAAGTTATTGCACAAGAAAAAATATTTAATATAGATTATGATGTTGAAGCGTCATCTCAAAATAGCAAAACCTGTTATGTTGAAGAAACTATTAGTAAGGCAAAGGGAATAAAAGATTTTGGATTAGAGGAAGATAATTTAACACAGAGAATTGTTAATCATACAGTTGATGTAAATGACATTACTTCACAAACTGAAAGAATTGTTAATCACACTGTTGATACAAACGACATTACTTCACAAACTGAAAGAATTGTTAATCACACTGTTGATACAAACGACATTACTTCACAAACTGAAAGAATTGTTAATCACAATATGTACAGTCAACAAGATGTATTATCAGATAAAGCAACTCAGAAAGACTTAAACTTAAATTCTAAATTATCCATTAAAAAAGAGCAACCGCACAGTATTGCAGTTACACCATATATGCGGATTAATCGCCTTGCAAAAAAATATATTAATATAGCTACTACTAAAAAATTATTTATCCAAAAATCTATAAAAAATATACGGCTTAGCAATTACAAACAAATTGTTAGATATAATTCACAAAATATATCTATAAAAAAAGAGACTGCTACTATTAAATCTAGTTTGCAGCCAATACAAGTAGATGATATACAAAAAAAATTAATATTTAAAAGTCGCTTATGGTTTATCAACCGTTGTGATTACAAAGATTTGCTATGCATTCCAAAAGACTACAACTACAGAGATAACCCTTGCATACGTGATAACGATGAAGTAATTCCTGAGAATTTAGGAGTAGTATATCCAAAAAATTTTTCTAAAACAGTTGATGAGCATCCAATTTCTTATGGAAAGACGATAGGATTAGAAAATACTGAAGTTAGTGTTAATGTATTAGTGGATGTAGTCAATATTTTAATGATGTTTTGGGCGAAATTTAGTGCAGCGTTCTGGGGATATACTGGTGCTCAAGGCGTATTAGCTATTGTAGAAACACTCCATGAATGGTTAACTCTTGAAGATAGCATAGAACAACAACTAAAACTGGGAACAAAAGAAGATTATGATAAAGCTTACAGATGGGTCAGGTGGCATGCTGAAGCTGTAGTTTTGGCTGCAAGCTTAGAATCTGGACTTAAAGCTAATGTTTACGTTGGAAATTTAATCGAAATACTTGTTAATTATCTCGAAGACCACCATATGGATGTCGTGCCTATATTTGAAAACATACAAGCCATGGACGAATACCGCACACTAAATAACAATGACGTTAACTATGACTTAAAAGTAATTAATGATAAATTTAAAGGCAGACGCAATACTATAATTAATAATAATTAAGGAGGCAATCTTATATGACAGACCCAAAATATTATGTTTGGACAATTCCGTTTGAATATAAGAAAACTGAAGATTTAACTTTTTTAAAAAATACAGTGTATATAAAAGCCTACACAGATAGCACGTATAAAACTGCTCAAGGCGGTACTCCACGGATGGTTCAATTTATTGACGCTTCTCACATTAAAGCATTGCAATACATTCGGGAGCTAATGGAAACTTATTGCATATCTCCAGATGGAATTTATCTTAGGAGAGATGTTGATATAGATACATTAATAATGCCAACATAAGGTAGGGGGATACTATGATTAGACAACGACAATTTGAAGTTTATATTAAGCCGTATGAAATTTATTCTGGGACTACAATATCGCATAACAACTTATATGTGTTAGTCACGCCAAAGCTTAGCAGTGCTGATGCAACGTATACAATCCCAATCGGCATGGAAGGATGGATGCTATGCGGAATTGTGGAAACGAAGAGGCAAGCACATGAGTTGGCTAAGAGGAAAAAAAACGAGCTGGGACTTAAAAATGAGTATATCAAAATTCAGGAAGTAATGCATTGGGATTATAACATTACGCCATTTTGTAGATAGGAGGTATTGATGACATTTTATAAAGAACGTGACGCACTATTAGAAGCTGTGGACTATTATCGTTGGGGCGATATACTGACTGGCATAGTAAAAAACACAACTGTTGGTGTAGAAATGAATGGGGAAATTATTAGGGATTTTACGCATCAAGATTTTGTACTGCTAATTACCAAACAATCGATAGAACTTAGCCCTGAAGATAAGCAAGAATTATTTTTTATATGCGCAGATGGAACACGTTGTATCATATCTGAAACGGATGTTACTGCTGAATATATTAAAGTAATCGTACAAGATAATTTTATTCAAGTTTATATAAGTGATGATAATACAACTTGGCTCAACATTTATGGTGATAAATTGCTTAGTCCTATTGTGATGCAAGGATTTAAGCTTACTCAACCAATGCTACTTAAACATTACGAGATTAGACATTCTAGCTATCTAACTCTAGTTAATTTAATACCTGATAGTATAGTTGAGCTATATGATAAACAGGATAATCTAACTCATACGGCTATAGTTAATGATTTAGCTACAGCTTATATATTTTTAACTAATGATTTTACAGGAAAAATAGTCTCAAAAAATATAGATGGTGAAGTTTTGGCAACTAAGTCTGCCTGGATTAAATATGGACAAATCTATAGTTATTCGGCTTATGATTTAGATTTAATTTATAACGGAACAATTCAAGACGGTGAATATACATTTTTACTTGGTGATGTCGCCCTAATTGGCGTACGAAATAATAGCGATACCGATTATATCGGACTTAGATTTATGGTTTTTGACCAATCCGAGCCTTTGGATTTAATTAATGTTAGTTCAAAAGATTTTATTGCTGCAAATGTGATTGAAGCTGATATTCCAGCTGGTGAAACAATCAATCTTGCTATTGTTATTAAACGTGCTGAGCGTAAGCTTACTCTTGAGAGCTTTGCACTAGTGGCTTACTAGGAGGTTGCTATGATTACTTGTTATAATATGCCTACGGATGATGTATTGTATTTTGATACAAGAGCTGATTTTCCAACAGCAGGATTGTTAAAAAAGTTATACATTGATTTAGATAAACAACAAATCTTTTATTTTTTAAATAATGAATATCTTGAGTTAAGCCATTCACTGCCGCAAGAAGGAATAGATGGACAGATTCTTAGAATGTCAGATGGGGTTGCAAGTTGGTATACTTGGATTAATGACAATACGACAGCTAATAATAATGTCACATGGTCATCAACTAAACTTAATACTATGTTTAATAGCAAAATCAATACTACAGCAATTTCGGTTGCAACAACATCTACAAGTACAACTACTGTTGCTAGCTCTAGCGCCGCTTATAATGCTAGTAGATCCATGTATCAACAAGCGTCCGGAACTGGTAATACTGCTCAACGAAGTATTTTACTTTGTAGTCAGTACAGCAGCGATATTGGCACTTCGTATACAACTACAGCTCTTAAATCGGACCGAACGCGCATACAAGCAAGCTCCGGAAATATTTACACTGCTGGTAGCTTCTACGCTGGGCAGAGTTCATTGTCATTAACTGATGACCTTCCTGGGACGATTGCAGCTATGAATATGCGTACAGATGGCACAATAGATGTTGCGGGTGCCGACTATGCGGAATATTTTGAATGGCTAGATAATTGCAATGATGATAGAACGGGATTAATGGTAACTTTAAAACGAGGTAAAATTACTCTTGCTCAAAACGGGGATGATGTATTAGGCATAATTTCAGCTAATCCCAATTTAATTGGAAATTCGGACAATAATCATTGGAGTGGTATGTACAAAAAAGACAACTGGGGACGTGACGCTTGGGAAACAATTGAAGAAACTGAAGAAGTAGAAAAATTTATTGATGATGTAATGGATGATGATGTGATTTTAGATACTGTTGATGTTGGTATAGTTAAAGTTCGTCAAACCGTGAAATACAAACATAAAGTATTATCCAATGATTATGACTCAACTCGAGATTACAAGTCAAGAAGCGAACGAGCCGATGAATGGGGCGTTGTAGGGTTAATGGGGCAGATGATACTTATTGACGATGGAACTTGTGAAATAGATAGTTACGTTAATATAGGAACAAATGGTGTAGCTACTAAATCACGATATGGCTATAAAGTCATGGAGCGAGTCGATGCTAGGCGAATTAAAGTTTATGTGCATGGCGTTTTACAAAATAATTTATTGAGGGAGATATTATTTAATTATGGAAATAGAAATAATAGAGCAACTAATAACAACCGTAGGATTTCCGGCCGTAATAACATTAATCTGTGCCTATGCGCTTACAAAAAGTCAGCAAACACAGCAAGAAGAAAAAAACAAATTACATCAGGCACAATTAGATGATAAAGACAAGCTACATGAACAACTATCAATAATGTACCAAGCACAGATTGAAGACAAAAATAAACTCTATCAAAGATTAGAGCAATTTGCCACAATCCTAACAGAGACATCACAACAATTAGCTGTGTCGCAAGAGACACAACGACAGTTTGCAGAAATCTTAGCAGACATATCTCAGTTACAAAATGAAATGAAAACAGATATACAAGCAATAAAATCAAAATTATAAGGAGAAATCACATGAAAATTTATATAGATGCAGGACACCGTAATTCAACTTGGGACAGGGGAGCAGTCTCCAATGGAAAATACGAATCACCAATAGCATTAGACTACGCAAAGGAGCTAGAAAACCAGCTAAAAGTCCAAGGCATAACCACCTACATGTCAAGAAACACCGAAGATGACATTATAACACTCCAAGAGCGAACAAATAAAGCTAACGCCCTTGGAGTTGATTTGTATGTAAGTATACATGTGAACGCCGCAGGCGAAGCCTACAAAGGAATAGCCAACGGCGTAGAAGTATTATATTATACAGACGCTACCCTACCAACTAACATCTGCAATGCAATATGCACAGCGACGGGGGCAACCAATCGAGGTGCAAAACAACGCAAAGACTTGCATGTACTAAGATGCAGTACAATGCAAGCGATTTTGATTGAAGTAGGATTTATAGATAACGCTAACGAAATCGAAAAAGTAGTTACCCAACAATACCGACAAACGGTAGTAACTGCTATAACAAACACTATTTGCAACGACTTCAATATATCAAAAACTGCTACTGCTGAAATAGAATCCACCACCATCCCAACTGATAACAATACTAATACTATATTGTTAAATCTTAACGGTAATGTAAAATCCGTCCAGGGTAAAATCATTGATGGGGTTACTATAGTTAAGCTAAAAGACTTAGCTGATGATAAAATAACCATCAGCTACGAAAACGATATGCCAACAGTAACTGTTACCCATTGAAAATAAATAATAAACATGTATCAAATAACCAATCGGCAAACATCTCACAATCAAAACAAAGCCACAATATTATCTATCATGTCTTTATCTATACCAAGATACCTCAGTGTCACAGCTTGGTTACTGTGATTTAGCGCTTGCATCACAAGCGCTAAATTATTGTTGCTCAATCTATAAAGATTATAAGCAAATGTCTTACGCATGGAATGCGTATTAATATTTCTTTCAACTCCTAATAATCTAGCAGCAGCTTTTATTATAGCTTGTACGCGTCGAATACTTATAGACGAGTTTTGGCGGCTCGGGAATAAATAGCCACTAACTATACCTGCATTTCTCGTATAGTCATTGATTGCTTTTTTTAGCTTCCCGCTAATTCGGATTTCTTTTGCTTTCTTTGTTTTTTGCTCGGTGACTCTTAAGTAATGCCCGCTTACATCACTTAATTTTAACCTAACTATATCTGATACTCTTAGCCCTGTGTGGCTACCCACCATCCATAATACATAATCTCTCTCATTTTTCTTTCTTAGCAACATTTCAAAAGCTCTTTGTTGTTGCTCGTCTAGGGGATATACTTTCATTTCATTGCCCTCCTTTAATTACTACTAAAAATTAAATAGATTTTTGTAGAGTCAAGGAATACAAATAAAACTTAAATGACCTCTAACTTAATCTATTGATAATACTAGCAGTGACGTATACTACACATTATACGCCACTCACATTTAAAAAAAAATATAGGCCAAGAGGAAAGAAATTTTACTTTCATTCCCTAAACCTATAAATGCCCGCCCTGATTATTGGTACTCCCTGAGTACCCCATAATCCCGCCCTAAATTACTTACTCATCTAAATCGCCTAACTGGTCACTAAGAAAACTTTTTGCATTAAGTCTACTTTTCGTGGAAATACTTTTAGTAGCTGGTATTTCTTCAGCTTCTTTTTCTTTTACATTTACATTTAATTCTGGAATTTCTTTTGAAATTAATGTCTCTTGAGATACTGGCTGTGATGGCATCACAGCCAGTATGCTGTTGTGATTACTTTGTATATATTCTCTGATTAAATTTTTTAAGAACGCAGACTGATCGTATTGGGACTTAACAAAATCATACAAAGCTTTTTCTTCCGGGTTCGGCTTAAAGGTCAATGTAATTTGTATACGCTCCCTCTTAGTAGCCATAGAACTCACACCCTATCAAATGAAATCCGATAGCATTAGCAAAGAGATTGTTATCTATAACAGTAGCAGTAATATATCTATTGAGGGCTTCATTCATAATTTGAGCACCCCCGCCAGACAAGAGTATCTTGTAGGCTTTATAATTCGCATGTCGTCGTTTTATTTGATTAACTATCGTTAATGCGAAAGCATCTATAATAGCATCAACATAATCCATAGGATCCACAACCCCTTCCCAAATTATTTGGCCAAACTGCATATATCTAACAATGTCTTCAACTGAGAACGTTGCTCCAAGGTTGTGCTCATTTGCAGCATCTGCAATTCTTGAGTAAACATTATTTGTACCTTGAGGGATAGTGTCAAAATCCTGCAATTCTTCATCCAGAAACAATGCTAAATTAATAGTACCTCCACCGATATCCACTAACAATAAATCTTGAGACATAATTTTTGTAGGAAGAGAATAGTATGCACCAACACACTCCGGAAACACAATCACATTACTAACGTTATAATAAACATCAATTGTTTCAGTCCGATCATGATAGACAGTTGTAATTTGAAAACCAAAGCTTTTTTTGTACTTCTCTCTCATTTCCTTTACTAATAGCTTATTTTGATGTTGTACCAATGGTAATCCAATTACAACATTAACATTTGTACTAACCACTTTAAGCGACTTGTATAAAGCGTACAAAAACAATGGCATCGTATTTAATTTGCGACTTTTTTCTTTTGTATGATCGAAGTCACCCGACCCGATTACATACTTTTTTCCCTCATACACAATAAAGCCACGCTCATTTACCTCATCGCTGTAATTAAACTCCTTGCAAACACTTCTACAAATAAAACCAGAACTACTTTTAATATTGTGATTGCCTAAATCTAATCCTATAATTGGAATTACTGAATTTTGATTTTGCATTTGATTGCTCCTCTCTATTTTCAACGTTAGAATGAAAGGAAATGACATGTAATCACTTGTAATATAATGATATTACATGCAATTCCCTGCTCTTATTCTTGCCGTTTTTTCACTAGATATTACATTCAATTACATGTAATTACTGTAATTTAAATGTAATTACATGTAATAAGAGCAATTACATGTAATTACTTGATACATTATAACCAGTAAAACAATGATATTACTAGTTATTTAAGGTTATTACTAGTCATTACCAGTTTTATTTTATACAGGAAATAACTAGTAATTTAAGGTTATTACTAACTCAAAGACCTTAACTGTTTATCTAAATCACTTAGATCAGGTTTTACAATTAAATAATCATAGTTAGCTCCCTTTACCTTTTTTTCTGTAATATACAACACAATAGGCATTCTAGCCCCACTACTTTTAAGTTTATTATACTTGCTTTTAATTGTATTGTTTGATACCTCAATCTCCACAGCCAAAAAAAATGTTTCTGTAGAGCCATAAGGCTCAAATAAAACAAGCATGTCTGGTCTGACTTGACCATACAGCTCTTCCACTAGTACCATTTTGATTGTACCAAGATCTAACAGCTCAAGATACACATCTGTTCTAACCAACTTATGTTTAAGTTGGTTAGTATTAACCTTACCGCCCAAAGCATAAAGGTATTCGTTTGAGTAAAGATTTTTAGTACGCGACAGCACTTTTAAATTACACATTTCAGCCAGGCGACGTTGGGCTACGCGCCTGTTTTGATAAATAGCTCTATCGATCTGATTAGTTGTTGCAACCTTCATCAAATCAACAAAGCTAATAGCTTTCTGATCTCTTTCAGTAATCACATTTCATCACCTCTTACCTCTTAATAAAATAATTTTTCTATTTCTTCTACTTCTTCAGCTGATAGACCTTTTGATTCCTTACTAGAAAGTAACGGCACAAAGATTTCTTCAGCAACTGTAAATTCTACATCTATTATCTCATCCGAATCATATGAGCCTTGACTGGATGCATCTTTAGCATATAGTTTGATAAGTTCACTCAGTTGCTTACCTTCAAGCAATTGAGTTCTAAATTCTTCTGTTTTTCCTGCTAAAACGCTTATAGACTCTCCAACAGAAAGGGCTTCAAGCCCATTTTTGTCTATAATGACACGACTATTAGTCATGTCATTAGTGCGCAACCCTATCAGGGCAGTAAAATTGCCCTTAAGTTCCCCGGACAAAATTTTTGCCGAGGGTCTTTGAGTAGACAATATCAAATGTATACCAACCGCCCTACACTTTCTGCTTAATTCTATTAAATCAGCAATCGGGTTTGGTTCATCTTTTTTTCTCTTCAGTGTAGCTAAGTCTGCAAACTCATCTATTATTAAGAAGAGCCTATTCAACTTAACTCGTTTGCCACTATTATAAGCCTGAATGTCTTTACATTCATCTTTTTTTAACAGCTTAAGTCTCCTGTTACATTCATCTGTTACTGCATATATAGCCTGTTCAGCATCATAAATGCAGTCCCCATAAGAAATAACATTTTTCAAATTTCGGAGGGGGCTAAACTCCAGCCCAGCCTTCAAGTCAACTAAAATCAAATCAGAAGAAGTATTAATGATCAGGTGAAAGATGATTGACCTGATCAAAGTAGACTTCCCCCCGCCAGTGCTTCCTCCAACCAAACAATGTGCGTCTATAGAGAGATTCCAACAGATAAGCCTATTAAAGTCATTATACCCAAGAGGTATATGACTCTCGGGAACATCATGACTTTTAAAAATCAATGGTTCTCTTCTTTGGTTTCTTACTGTAAAATACATCGCTCTCTCATATGCCTCGATCTCCAAGTTATCAAGTGCCAATTTAGAGCGTATATCCTCTAATCTAAACTGAAAGCGAGAAACAGTAACAGTTTCATCTAATCCAAAACAAAATTCCATGTAGTTTTGGTTTCCAAGGGTATGCCGAAAGTAAACTTTCTCTCCCTTGTCTTTATCTAAAATTCCCAGTGCATAAAAAACCGAATTAAATTCTCTCTGTAACTTCTTTTTGTTTCTCCTCAGTAAGCAGTAATTAATAATTTTGTCATAGTTCCAGCCAGCAAACGCTGCAACTAATAACTCAAGCAACATGACACTCAGTCCTTTCTTAATTTAAGTAACCAGACTTACTATTTTATTCTTTTAATCCGTTCCAAGCACCCCGGCAACGGAAGGAGGGGGAGGAGGGGGGAACCGAACTGACGTATAGGATCTTAAAAAACTTGACTAATACCCGATGGACGAGTAGCGGAATGAGAAGAGAAAGACAAAGAATCGTCTAGTCTCGAGAACAGTCAAGCGACAGTTGCGCGAACATCTAGTTTTCATTTGTATCTACATTATTTTTTTGTCCACAAAAGTACAATTCAATTTCATTTTTAATAAACTTAGGGTAATTACCCTCAAGCTGCTTACTAGCAGCTTTAATTACAAGTGGTGTCATGCAAATACAATAGACACCTATCACTTTTTTATACGTCGTAGCAACCACGATGATTGTTGTCCCTAGTGCCATATAATCACCTCCTTTCTCAATCAATATATTATCATTAATCTAGCAGTATAATATGGGGTAGACAGCCACCCCCTTTTTCATTGGTATATCCAATACTTATGTTAGATTTTTAAATATTATAACTTGATAATCCAATTTTTTATTAATTAGCTTGTACTTTTTTAAGACTATATGCTATACTAAATACAAGGGGTGATTATTAATGGTAAGTTATAAAAAACTGTGGGTACTACTCGCAGAAAGAGAGTTAGAGGGTAAGTATTTAAAAGATGTGGTCAATTTAGACCAGCAAATATATACTAAACTCCGTCGAAATCAATATGTATCACTAAAAACGCTAGAGAGAATAGCAATAAGCCTAAAAGTCCAAATTGGAGATTTAGTCGAAGTCATTACAACAGACGAAAATGAAAAAGAAACTACATAAGATAAAAGCCTCCTTAGTTTTGAAGGAGGCTTTTATCTTAATTAATTATAAAAAAGGGGTAACAAAATGAGAAGAAAAAATTATTTTACCAAAACAGACAGAAAAATGTTAACACAAGTAATAATAGTATTAGGGCTATGTGCTTACCTAAAAAACCCAGAATATTTAACACAAGTACTAGAATTATTAGTTGCAGGGAGTGCAATCTGGGCAATAACAGAAATATGCAAAATAACTACAACACCAAAATATAAAAAGCGAAGCTCTCAAAAAAGACATCAAACTATTAAGAAAATAGCCCCTCCTATTCTTCACTCAGAAGCAGAGATGGAAAAAATTGATAAAATGGATGGATATACATTTGAAATATTTATATGCAATATATTAGAAAAACACAATTATAAGAGCTATGTCACACCACGGTCAAGAGACTTTGGGGCAGATGTCATAGCTGAAAAAGATGGTATAAAAATTGCAGTACAAGTCAAAAGATACACAAAAAATGTAGGACAAAGTGCAGTGCGCGAAGCAAATAGCGCAAAAGACTACTATGAGACAGAAACATCAATGGTAGTAACTAATTCGTACTTCACTAAAAGCGCAAAACAACTAGCAAATAAATGCGGAGTCAAGTTAATAGACAGAGATGAGCTACAAAAATGGTTCTGAACCTCCCACAGCTAAAGCAGTGGGGTTCTAAAAGTTATTAAAAACTTTATTTAAGAAAGTTTGGAAGTCTACGCAACCCTTATTCTTATCGGCGTGTTCAGTTCGCCTCTACTGTATAGAGCT
>LNZQ01000160.1 GCA_002007315.1 Epulopiscium sp. Nele67-Bin004 | reverse complement strand
TTTATTTCAAACTTACGTTGTAGTCAAACAAGCTTTACGAGTTCCCAGCAATTCAAGTAGTATATTGCAACGGTCTAGCCGTTGTCTACGTGCTAATTTCTCAACACGCTTACTGAATATGAGGGGCTTATATCCCACCACTAAAGTAGTGGGTTTTACGCCCTTATTCTATAATTTTCTGTCGTCCCAAAAATATTCAGGTGCCATTATTACTGTAGTGGTACCTTTATTTAATTTTATTTAATTTTACAATGGTTGTCAAGCCTATACAAATTAGATCCCTAAAGTCAAACAAATAAAAACATTGGCTTAGAGGAAAAAATAATTTAAAATATCGATGACCTTTAATTTATTTTTTTCTCTTAGCCCTAAACCAAGTAGGATAATCCCCTACTTTTTTTGGGTAAAATAATCATTGTGTAAACCCTGAGTATTAAAGGTTTATAAGTAATTATGATTACTTTTTTTAAATTGTATGTTTTAGAGTTTTTTTATATTTTAAATTGATATCAGTTTTAGCCTCTAAGCTTTGATAACCAAAGCTTTAAAGCTATTTTTTTTTCCAAAGAAAATTTATATTTAATCATCTATTCAGATCTAGTGTTTGGATGCCTTTTAAGTTATAACCATCTACATATTTTTTGTACTTACCTTTTTTATTTTTTTTCTTATGATAAACTGTTTTTGTTTCATACATATTTTCGATTAATTTAGTTATTTCTCTAACTTTTTTATCTAAATTTTTATCTGAATTATATAGATTGCATTTTTCTAATTTCTTAATAATTTCTTTTATATTATTTATAGTTAAAATTTTATTTGAGTTTAAAATATTTTCATTTCTAATTATTTGGAATATTTTTATCTGTCTCAAATATTTTTCTTCGGTGTATTTTTTTTCTGCGTTTACAATCTCATTTAGCTCTTTGTAATTATTTTCATGTTTTTTATCATTGACTACTAAATGATGATTAATTACTTTTATTTTACAACGTTCAATTAGCGAGCTAATAGCTTTGCTAGAATTATTTTTGATAGTCTGTATAGCTTCTATCCAGTCCCCCTTCGCATAATATTTTTCTACTTTGCGAATCGATGATAGTATATTATCATGTTTTCTGAGTAATTTTAATAATTTCTCAACATATGTTTTTACTTCTTTGGTTGCGAAAGGCGAACAAGTTTCGTTGTGCATTACGAAATTTAGCTCAATCACATCTAGTTTAGTCAGCTTTGTTAGAATCTCCTGGATTTCTTCCATAGCTATTTTCTTAGCTTCTTTTTTTCTAGTTGAACATTCTTTATCAATGTCAGTTGGAATAATTTCTTCATCATCAGTTATTACTGTTATATTTAAAAAATTTAATGCTGTACTAGATTTTAGTCTTTCAATGAGCAGATCTGTGTTGCCCATTGTTCTTTGAGTCGCCTCAAAGTAAGCTGCTTGCTTGCATTTAATTGGGTTAATTACATAGACTTCACTTTTGTTCTTGTATACTAACTTATTGTCTTGAAATATTTCTTCAGCAAGCTTGATTCTATTTTCTGGGATATTTAAAAGATTACTGAGAGATTTAGCAAATTGTAAGTTACTTTTTGCTTTGTCCTCGTAAGACTGTGTATTGTCATCAATCTTTCTTTTGAATTTGAGAAGAATTGTATCTTCTACGTTTTGCCTATAGCGCCCTACCAATTGCTCTACCGTTTCTGCAGTTGGGCAGCTCCCGAAACTCATGTCAATGAGTAAACAGATTTTTAAATTGTCATTATTAATATTCACACCTGCCTGCATTATGCCAGTGTGAATCACGATTTCTTGGTCTGGTAATTTACCCGCAGTAATTTTTTTGTATGCATCACTAGTCTTTTTCTCTGAGTTTAGAGTGACGACTGTGTACCCTTTCTTTTGTAAATTTTCAGCCAGAACTTCATTCTCTTCTTTTGATTGATTGCTATAGTAGACGATTTTATCGTACTTACTATTCTTGTAATATTCAATTTGTTGTTGCACATAAGTTAAGCTACGTGTTTTTGCTTCCCTAATTGTTAAATTAGTTTGTAGCTTATTTTTTGCAGTAACTGTTAAAACATTTTGTATATTATCTAAAACTAAGTTATTAGCAGTTGCAGTGACATATAGAACTGCATCTGCATGTTCTTCACTTTCTAGTATGTTTATGAATTTGTCTCTATAACTACTAGTCGTGTAAAGCTCATGAGCTTCGTCTACAACTAATATAAATTTACTTACATTTGCTATTGCTTTGTGGATACTATCTGGTGTAGACATCATTATTGGCTGCTTATTGTATTTTTCTTGAGCTTTGTCTTGTTCCGACTTATCGTAAACTGTGTATAACTCTTTGTTTGACATAGTTAATTCAAACTGATTAATCATTGACACGTTAGGAGTACACACTACTAACATCAAGTCGTTTTCTAAGCAATGCTTTAGTATGTTCTCAAATATAAGTGTAGTTTTCCCAGCACCTAATGGAGCATTTAAAAGTGTTTTGTTTTTACGTTTTAAGCATTCAGTTAGATCAGTTATGAGTTCTTGATTTTCAGTAATATATTTATCTATAGTATAATTTTTATGCATGTCTTGACATGCTAAGTTATCAGTGTTACTATAATGAACATAGTTATTTTGAAATGGTAACTGTTTGGGCGACTCATTGCGTGGGTCGCTTTTTTGTTGTTCAAAGCCCTTTAGTGTTGTTTGCCCAGTCATTGCTATATATTTGTTTCTTCTTCTTTCTCTTCTTTTATCTTTAGTATTCATAATGTATTCTCCTTGTAGTTATAATTTTAGTTTTTTTTCTGCAGCTATGATTGCCCATTTTTGTGCCCAGTCATTGCAAGCTGCGTATTTTATGTTATTAAATTCTATTTCTCCCTCAAAATTTTTTTTGTCAAGAGCGTCAAACATTTTTAAGGCTGCATCATGGCCCGCGGGGTCATTGTCCAACCAAAAAGATATTTTATTATATTTATGCTTGTCTAAAAAATTTATAGCAATATTGGTGTTGCTTACACTATTTAAGCAAATAGCATTTGTCACATCCCTATTTGTTGCTAGACCTTTATTGATCTTGTGCAACATCATCTCGTAATATGCTATAGTGTCAGCCCAGCCTTCAAATATCCCTATCGAGTCAGCATTTCGATTAAAAAAGGAGATATTGCTTTGGCCGATCTGACCTTTAAATTTTGTGTTATCTGGATTGAAGTATATGCAATGTGTATTGCTATACTTGATTCCTAAATTTTTATATTTCTTGATTTGGATTTCCCCCAGCTGGTATCCAAATCTTTTTAGGATTTTATTTGTATTAGGGAGATACCTCTGTTCAAGGTACTCTTGATATTTTCTGGGATCTTTTATATTTTTAAATTCGGTAAACTCAAATGTTACCTCATTTTTCTTTTTTATCTTTTTTATTTCATTTGTTTTTATTTTATTTCCACAACCTATGTGTATGTGATCATATAATTTTTTTACTGCAGCTACATAGCTTATATTTTCCATTTCCATCGTGATGTCAATTAAACTATATTTTCGGTTTGTGCCGAAATCATATAGGTGATCAGTGTAAACATGTACACTTTTAGTTCTTTCCTCTCGCTGGAATTTGATTTTGCATGCGCGGTTTGGATATATATTGTATATTGCCAAAACGTCCTGTGCGGTCATTTTAGTTTCTATTTCTTCGCGCATTTGTTTAATTGGGGTCATATTAACTCCTCCTTATTTGTATCATAATTATTTAGATGTAATATGACATAATAAGTTAATTTTGTCAAGGTTTAGTTTAGCTTGGCATAAAGGTTCCTTATGCTGATTAAAATATTGAAATTTTATGCATAAATAACATATACCGTTAAAATAAACTAAATATAACATAAAAAGAAAAGGTGATAACATGGTTATTGGAGAACGTTTAAAACAAATCCGGAAATCAAAAAATTTAACAGCTCAACAAGTTGCAGATAAACTAAATATGTCTCAATCAAATTTAAGCCGACTTGAGAATAGTCAACGTAGTATAAGCACTGATGTTTTAGTATTAATTTTATCAGCATATAACATTACATTAGATGAGTTTTTAAATCCAAACAAAAGTACAGCCTACGTAGAATTAGTAGCAGAGCTAAAATATTTAGATGATAATCAGCTTAAGAGTATTACTCATTTGATAAAAACTTTTTCACAGAGTTAAAAGCGAACGAGATAGATAAATCAGCAGTTTACAATAAAGATTAATATTTTTCTATCTTAGAAAGTGCCTTATATCTCTCTAGCTAAAGCAACAGTAATATAAGGCATAATTTTTGTATTATATGTTTAGCTATCATATATATGGTGTCCAAAATATCAGTTTTAATAGCCAAAATTTTGAAGTTTCTAAATTTCAATGTCTGTCCGATATAATATATATAAGTAAGACTGGAGGAGCTAAATATGAAGAATTTAATGGCCAATTATGGCCGACAAAAAAGAATCTTAGATGCCAAAACGTTACTGTTAAGGGATTTAAGAGAGAAAAGAAATAGCGTAGATAGACATGTAGGTATAAGTAGTTATGATTATACCCGCATGCCAAATAATAAGACAAGTAGTGTTAGTAGTGTTGAGAGCATTGCGATAAAATACCTAGATTTAGAATTAAATCTAGAAAAACAAATACGCGAACTGGAATATGATATTGCGTATGTAGATAGTTTGCTGATTGAGCTTAGTCCATTACATAGAGAATTGCTAATATCTAAATACGCTGACCAAAATACATGGGATGTCGTTGCGCATAAATCTAATTTAAGCGTAAGTAGATGCCAGATACATTGTAAGCAAGCACTGGCATTTTTGGAGTCTATAACAACCAATTTTTTAACAAGTTAAACACTTAAAAATACTCAAATAAACACTAAATGCAATATAGACGAATCGATTAATTGTTGTTAATATGTTAATATGTTAATATGTTATTAAGTACTTATCTAATAGATGAGTGCTTTTTTTTATGCGTGGAGGTGATAATTTGGCAAGAGATGCACGGCGAGATAAAGCGTTTGAAATCTATAGAGCTGCTGAAGGTAATATTAACTTAATTGATGTTGCAACTGACCTAAATGTACCACCTGGTACAATTAGGGGCTGGAAAAGCAAAGATAAATGGGATGATATCCTAGCAGGCAAAGAAGTTCAACGTTCCAAAAACCGTTCCAGAAATCAGGCTAAGAAAAATATTAAAGAAGCTGTTGAAATTGTTGATGATACTAGTCTTACCGATAAACAAAAATTATTTTGCTTGTATTATTCACGTTCTTTTAATGGCACAAGCTCTTACATGAAAGCGTTTAATCAAAAGTCAAGATCTATAGCTAGTAACAATGCAACTCGACTTTTAAAGCAGGATGAAATCGTAAAAACAATTAAACAGCTTAAAGA
Organism: Epulopiscium sp. Nele67-Bin004; assembly: GCA_002007315.1. The sequence continues at coordinate 14,867 of LNZQ01000160.1, read as the reverse complement.
ATCTAAATTTAGCTTATTGTTGCTATCAGAATCAGATATACACAAAAAACTGTTGGATATTGCTTTTGCCGATATAACTGATTTTGTTGAGTTTGATGATAAGGAGATTAAAGTAAAGTCATCAAGCTTAGTTGATGGGACAATCATCAAATATGTTAAACAAGATAAGTATGGAGTTACAATTAAATTAGAAGATAGAGTAGCTGCCTTAAAGTGGTTGTCAGAAACTATATTTAATAACGACAGTGACAATAATGAGTTTGCACAGGCAGCAAAAAAAATGCAAGAGAGATTAGATTTATTAGAAAAACAAAAGAAGAGACAGCCAAATGAGTGAGTTTGATAAACTCCTAGAGTTTTACTATAATCGACCAGTAGAGTTTGCTCAAGATTTTTTAGGCTTTTACGCTGACTCTGCCCAAAGAGAAATAATGCAAAGCATACGTGATAATAAACGAACCGCTGTAAAGAGCGGTCAAGGGATTGGCAAGACGGCTACAATATCCTGCGTAATCATCTGGTACTTGGTCACTAGATACAACTCAAAAATACTATGTACAGCCCCAAACATAACACAGCTTTACACAGTTTTGTGGGCCGAAATAGCTAAGTGGTTAGAAAAAAGCCCATTACAGCAGTATGTGACGCACACTAAAACCAGATTATATGTCAATGGGCATGACAAAGTATGGTTTGCATTCCCCAAGACCGCAACGTCCAAGGAGGGTATAGCAGGGCAACACGCTGAGCACTTGCTAGTAATAGCGGATGAGGCATCAGGGATTAAAGACGAAATTTTAGAAACGTTACTGGGCACAATTACAGGACAGCATAACAAATTATTATTTATTTCAAATCCGACTCGAACAAGTGGGGTATATTATAATGCGTTTAATGTTAACCGTTCTGATTTTAACTGTATAACAGTCAACTCGGAGGATTCCCATTTTGTTGATGCGGAGAATATCAAGATGTTGGCTAAATCTTACGGACGTGATAGCAACGTCTATAAAATACGAGTATTAGGTGAGTTTCCGACACAAGAAGATGGTGTATTTATTCCTCTTAGCCTGGTGGAAAGGGCGGTAGTGGATAAAGTTAAGTTGCCCAAAACAGCAGACATTATTAAAATTGGCATTGACGTGGCTAGGTTTGGCGAAGATGAGAGTGTTATAGTTGCTAATGTTGACAACGCTATTGTATCGATGGATGTGTATCACCATCAAGACACAGTGGAGATTGCTGGTCGTGTGCATATGCTAGTTAAAGATTTTATTTGCAAATACCCCAAGGCAAGCATTTATTGCATTGTAGATGATATTGGAGTAGGTGGAGGCGTTACGGACATTTTGGGACGGGAATTAGAGCCATATGATAATGTATGTGGAGTAATTGGTTACAACGTTGCTAGGGGCATTAAAAATAAGTATTACACGAATCGGACAACGTTGCTTTGGGGTACGGTAAGGGAACTGTTAGTTAATCAGGAACTTACACTGATTAATGACAATGAATTAATTGGTCAATTAAGCTCAAGACAGTACGAGATTGTAGCTAGTGGTAAATTCCAGATTGAGAGCAAAAAGCATATGAAACAAAAACGCAAGCTAAAGTCACCAGATAGAGCTGATGCATTAATGTTGGCGTGTGTGCCACTAAGGAGTAATACAGACACGGAAGAAAGGGATTAATTATGTTTGATGATGAGGATAGAGAAGATGGACAACACTTTGCTACAAGTAAGCATAAGTATGATTTAGGCTATAGTAATACATCTAAACAATTAGAAGATTTTTCATATGATGATTGTTATAGACCACCTATAGAGCCACGTGTACTTTTGGAGATTGTGGAGCAAAGTAATTCATTGATGCCTTTAATTTCAATTATGGCGACTAATTTGACTCGTTTTGGATGGGAAGTTAAACACAAATCATCTTACAATGAAAGTGCCTGTATGGACGAAATCAAGGCCAATGCGGAGGCGGAGTGGCAAAAACTAAGCGAGCTATTTGCGTATTTTAATTTAACAGAGAGCTTTGAATCTTTGATGTATAAGGCTTTGGTGGATTATTATAGTATCGGATATTGTACAATTGAAATTATCAGAACTGCTGATGGCGAGGATATAGCAGGTGGAGAGTATGCCCGTGCAGCTAATTTTAGGATTACCGGAAATAACTTAGACCAGTATGCCTATATAAATACAACTAGGATGATTAATGGGGATGAGAAAGTAATTCAGGCCCCGAAGAAGTTTAGGAAGTTTATCCAAATGTTACCCGATGGCAAAAGAAGGTACTTCAAAGAATTTGGAGACCCTCGGATGATGGATTTTAAGACGGGTGAGTATGTGGAAACTTCTGATGTTGCTAGCGAGATATTATTTATAACAAGTCACAATCCTGCTAACGTATATGGTAATCCTATTTGGATTGGTTGCTTAGCGGATGTGTTAGCTAGCAGGAAAGCAAGTGAAGTTAATTTAAATTACTTCCACAATGGGTGCATTATGGATATGGCATTGATTACTAGGGGTGGATTGCTGACTAAAGCAAGTATGCAAGCGTTGCAGGGGGCAAAGGGCACAAATAATGCTCACAAAATTATGGTGCTTGAGGCAACTGCAAAAAGTGGTGGTATTGCAACGGAGGATTTGCCTTTACCTGATATAGAGTTAGTGCCACTCACTCAAACCAATAAACAAGATGCTACATTTCAGACATTACAGCAGCGAACAGATGAAAAGTTAGCTGCTGCTTTTGGGTTGCCACCAATTTATCGTGGGCAAAGTAGTGACTATAACAAGGCGACTGCTGATGTGGCTAGAATACTGACAGAGGAGCAAGTGTTTGCCCCAATGCGCAGAGAGATTGCATCACACTTTAACATGGTACTTGAATACGAAATGGGGCTAAAGTATTGTGAGTTGAGATTTAAGGGGCCAAAGATGGCTGATTATGAGAGTTTGGCGAGTGTGTTGCAACCGTTTATTGAGGCTGGTGCAGTGACTCCAAACATGCTTGTTGATACTTTAGGTGATATTTTGGGCAAGGAGCTTGAGATTTTCAATGATGAATGGGGAAATGTGCCTCTTGAGCAATTGAAGATTAATCAGCCAGAAAATAGTTCTATCACAAAGTCAGTTGATGATATTGACGAGTTATTGAGTAAATTAAGTGAATACATGTAGAGGTGAAAATGTGCCAAGGAAAATTATTAAAGCAAATATAACGCATATAAGTTTTGTGCCTAAGGCGGCGAATGGGACTGATTTTGCGTTAATAAAAAGCAACGATGGAGCGAAAGAAATGCCTATTGTCAAAATGGATGAGGAGCAACGCTTGGTGACTGGAGTTGTGTATGCCCCTGACGTTGAAGATGCCCATGGCGAATATATGGAGGCTGACGCTATAGAAAAGGCAGCACATGACTTTATGATTAATCATCGCAAAACGGATATAAACCATAATTTTCAAGATAATGAAAATGTGGAGGTAGTAGAAAGTTATGTTGCCAAAGCAGATTTTGAACTAAATGGACAACAAATCAAGAAAGGAACGTGGCTAGTTACTACATTCATAAAGGACGATTTAATTTGGAAAGGTATTAAATCGGGCGAATTAAACGGGTACTCAATGGGTGGTTCTGGAGTTCGTGAACTAGATGTTACAAAAGAAGAGCAAGGATTAACCAAGTGGTTTACGAATTTATTACAAGGTATTAAGAAAGAAAGTGAGGAAGAAACGGTGACAAAAAGTGATATACAGGCATGGGTAAAAGAAGCTATGCAGGGAGGGGTTACTAAATCAGACGAAGCAAAACCTGATGATATTGTAACTAAAGCAGATATACAGGCGATTGTAAAGGAAGCTATGCAACCTAAGTCGGCTGAAGAAGAGAAACCTTTGACTAAGTCAGATTTAACCGAAGTAATAACAGCTGTAGTTAAATCTGTAAATACAGTAGATAACAATCAAACTGACTCAAAGGATGTAGAAGTTGATGAGTCAATGTTAGCGTTGCAAAAAAGTGTTGAGCAGCTACAAACCCAAATGCAAGCTCTGGCAAAATCAAGAGGATTGAGCAATCAGCTGAGTACACATGAGCCTGTAGCAAAAGGTGATAATGATTTATTTAATGGATTAAAGTTTTAGAAGAGGGGAGGGGGTACAAATGAATAAAAAATTAAGAATAGGATATGACATTCAGTTTTTTGCTGATAATAAGAATTTAGCAAAGAGTATAACTACATCAGAAGTTAGTCGCTCGCATCTAACTAGGGATGAAGCTGAAGAGTATTTTGACACAATGATTAGAGGTAGTTCTGAGTTTTTAAGTAAAGTAAGTATGATTCAAGTCGATGCACTAGATGGCGATTTGCCAATTGTAAATATCACTGAAGAAAATTGGCGTTCGACTAGGGAAGCAACACATACACCAAGTGATGATGGCAAAATTGGCATTGATACGGGTTCTGTTCCTTATTCATTGAGTAAAATAACTGCTGATGCAGAGATTAGCGAAGACTTTTTTAGGTTCAACAAACATAAGAAAGGGTTTGAGCAATATTTTTTGTCTCGAGTAGCAGAACAGCATAGGTTAGATTTGATTAATCTAATGATTAATGGTGATACAAGTAGCTCAAGTGCATTTTATCGCTGTAAAGATGGAATTATCAAGAAACTCAAGTTAGCTTTGGCTGGGACGGAGCAATTGCGAGATTTTTCTTCTCTAAGCCAATTTTCCGATCTGTATTTTTACGATATGATTGACGCTATGGGAGATGCAGATATTACATCAGAATATAGGTGGATTTGTAATAAAAGGACGCAAACTAAAGTTGCTAAATTTTTACGTGATAGACAAACATCAGCAGGTGATGCAGCCATACTAGGCCGTGTTGGAGAGTTAACCCCATTGTCTATTGAGTTTTTATCAGTACCAAAATTCCCAAGCGATGTTATCTTACTAGCTGACCCTGCTGATTTGTATATTGTTTATCCTGACGCTATACGTTACAAGAAAGTTGATAATGATACAGAAACGGCAAGTCGAGATGTACGAAAATACTTCTGGTACTACTATTTAGATTTTGTGGTGAAAAATCCTAAGAAAATGGTATTAGGATTTAACATAGATGATGTACTTAGTCCTTATGCTGCAGCTTCAACAATGTCAGTAAATAACAACACTAAATCCAGGAAAAAGAAAGTTGTAGATGAAATTGATGAGGGGATATTAGATGAGTAAAATAATGGGCTTAGAGGAAATAAAGCTGTTTGGTATTGAGTGCATTAACTCTGCTCCACCAAGGCAAATTGATGAGCTGATTAAATTTTATTCTAAGCTGTTAGAAGAGTATTGTAATACTAAATTTACTCGTACTAGAAGTATAATGTTTACTGATACAGCAGCTAAAGTAAAACTACGAAACACGCCTGCTATTGAGGTAGAAAAAATTATTTATAACAAGAAGCCATTAAAACTTTATAAAGATTATTTTATGTACGATAGTTGTATTGATTTTATTACCGAATTTGAGTATGTTCCAAAAGGACTTGAAATTCACTATGTGTATGGATTTGAAGTAGTGCCGGCCTTGGTGGAGCAAGCTTTGGTTGAATTGATTAAACTTCGGCTTGACTTTTCGCAGCATAACAGTAGCGTCACGGGCGAAAGCTTTGGTGGTGATTATAGTTATACTAAGTCTAAATCGTTAGCACAGCTGCAAGATGAAATATTAAGCACATTAGACGATTATGTACAACCTGAGTATGAGCCTTATGTGGATACTGATATTACTACCGAAATTAGGGCGTGGATTATATGATGTATGGACTTTGCCATGTAGTTGATATTTATACGTTACAGCATAGTTCATCAAAGCCAAAGGATAAACCAAATAATGAGCCTAAAAGTCAACTTGAAACTATGGGGATGCAAATTAAGCCATCACCACCTGCTGAAATAACAAAAGATAGGACTCCAGATAAAGTACTTGAGACTAGGCCTAGGTATCGTGGTATTAATTGTAGGATTATTAATGATTCTATTGTGTTAATAGACAAGCCTTTAGATTTAAGTGAAGGTGACGTTATTTGTGAGAAAAAAAGCAAAAAGCAGTACAACGTTAAGTCTGCGATAATAGTTTATGGAGTGAGTGGATTTCATCACGTAAAACTTGAAGTTAAAATCAGAAGAGTAGGTGATATTTTTGCAAGATAGGATTAATGTAGAAATTGATGCTACATCACTAAAAGAGTTAGAAAAGATTTATACAGTTGATAAGGTTAATGAAATCGTTGATATTACAAATACATTTACCCAAAAAATACAAGCCGATGCACGTACAATAATTAGATGTGCACCGCATGTTGATTCGGGGCGGTTAATTAATAGCATTAAGGCTACAACAAAAACTAATTCCAACACTATTACAGGTCAAGTTGCAAGTGCAACAGATTATGCAAGATTCATACATGAAGGAGCAGACCATAAGGGAACAAACAACATTCATCCGTTTTTTGTGCCTTTTAAGTTGGCTCCTTCTTTGCTTGTGTGGGCAAAACGCAAGGGGGTTATTTACCAAAAGACCAACAGCGGAAACCGTAGAAAAGTTGCGGTCTCTGGTGGCAATTGGTATATGACTAGTAAAAAGAACGGTAAGGAATATCGTGTTGATACAGTTAAGGGGGGGCTTCAGGTTAAAATTGAGCCTACTAAATTTTTACAAACCCCGTTTAATCAGTATGAAAGCAAGTATTTACAGGCTTTAGAAAGGATTTTTAATAGATGACAAATTATTACTATACAGAAGAAGTAAGTCGCTGTATTTATGATGAGCTTAATGAGCATTTGCCACATGATTTAGTTCATTCGATTCATCAGTGCGATTTCGCTATGCTAGCTAATCCAGAAACTTTATCTGACCAAGTGCCCTGTGTTGTGGTTGAATCGCTAGATGCTCTTCATGAGTGGGCAAATTATTCACTAGGCATATTGTATTCGAGATATAAGGTATGTATTTTATATGCTTATCCTTATACATATCAAAAGCCAAATGAGCAGGAAACTAAGCAGGCTCGTCAGGTAGTTGATTTAATATCTAGCATCCTAAATAAGTTAAATCCCCTCGAGAATAGGGCGGTTGTATTAAGGCATGATGAACTAGATACAGGGGGAGTAATACACTTTGTGAATGTAGTCAGTTCTGGGCTAGAATCAGGTGCTACTCATTTGTTTAGCGATTTAGATTTACCTGTAGCAGTTGGTGTGGTAAATGTAGAGATAGATTTTAGGACTTTAGGAAGGGGGCATTATGATAAAAGTAATAGCTGACGGAATAAGCATAAATGAAACAATACAGGTTGGTAACATTCAGTATTTTGCTGGAGCAGTAATCGAACTGGATGATGCTCATGCAAAAGTGTACATGAAGCATAAGAAGGTGTCTAAATATACTGGAGAGGAACAAGTTAGTGCATCAAGAAGCATTGCAGATAAAGCTGAGATAGCATCACTAGAAGGAGTAAAAATACTTAAGGGTGGTAAAAATGGTACTCCAATAGGAGGTGCTTATGGCTACTAGATTAGCTGATACAATATTTATCGGCCCGGCTTATCTATATTGGTATGCCCCAGAGGCTAGTATCCCTGTTAATCTGGGGCTGACGAAAGACGGTGTGACAGTTGACTATACAGCTAGTTGGCACGAGTTAACATCAGATCAAACAGGTAAGACACCGCTAGATGATGTATTTTTGGGCGGCAATGTCTTGGTTAAGTGCAACTTGCTTAATACTACAATAGAAAGAATAGCAAGCCTATTCCCACACGCAACTCAAGCTACAGATGCAGTATGTTTTGGCTCTGCTCCTGGATTACGCGCAACTCATTATGCGGGCAAATTAGTCATTGTGCCTTGTGCTGCAACAAATGGAGACTCAAGCAGGGTTGTTACAATATATTGTACTACAAATATAAGTAATTTAAGCCTTGCATATAAGTTGGATGGGGAATGGATTATACCATGTGAATTTAAAGGTTATTACGTTGATAGTCGTCCTGATGGAGATAGACTGTTTAGGATTGGCTCCGAAGCTTCGGCTATTGAAGATAATGATGATGAAATGTATGTGCCAGGCGAAAAGACAATTAAAAGCTTTTGGATTACGCCGTCTAATCCCACTATTAGTGTGGGGGATACAATTAGATTTGCGGCTACAGCAATGTATACAGATGGAAATACAAATGAAGAAACAGACAGAGCAAATTGGTCACTAGCAGAGCCTTCGGGCGTTTTAATAGGTTCTATATTTACTGCAACTACATCAGGTTCTTTGTTGATTAATGCAGAGCTTGCAGGTTACTCCTGCAATACAATAATTACGGTGGAGGATGCATAGGAGATGATAAAAACTACAAAAATCATTAATATTGAAGGCAGGGAAATAATTTTAAGTCGTTGTACAATTGCAGATTTGATGCTGGTATCTAACTTACAGTTAAATATTTTAGATTATTTTTCGGATGATATGGATATATCCGCTGTTACGATACAATGTATTGACTATATGAATCAGTTTGCATTAAAGTATACAAACCTTAAGCAATTTGAGTTTGAGTGTTTAGATGTAGTTTCAGTGTGGGAATTGTTTAATTCCTGGCTGGCTTTTAATGGAATTTCTGTGGAATGGGTAAAAAAAACTTTGCTAGCTTTTCTTCCTCTAGGCCTAAGAGTTCTGAATATAAGTCCTCAAGTGGAGTCAAGTCAACCAGAGAAACAATATTCTCAGAAAATTCCGACTTAGTAGAAAGTTGGTTGCTTAGTATATATCATCTATTGGCTAAAACGTATCATATTAGTTTTGATGATTACCTAGGTATGGAACTGTATCAAGTATTATACTTGGTGCAACTGGTTAAGCAAGATAATCGCATTCAGGTTGATTATGAGTTAATGAAACAGAAAATGTTATTACTCATAGTACATTCAGACCCTCAAAAGATGTGGGAAATGTTAGATAAGGGGACTGAGTAATGGCGGTAGAATATAGCGTAAAAGTAGTATTAGAAGCTGTACTAAAGAATTTTCGAGAATCAATTAAACAAGCGACAACAGAGGTATCATCACTAGAAGGGTCATTTGATGGTGCTAATAAGAAAATTACTGAGACAAATGATAGGGTTAACGAAACAACGAATGGTATTAATGGCCTAGCTACAGCATTAAAGACAACATTAGCAGCGGTAGCAGCATATTTGTCTGTTGATTTAGTTGTATCAACAATAAAAGATATGGCCGAAACTTACGGTTCAGTTCAATCTGCAATGAATGAAATGTTATCGCTGGGCTTTGAGGCGACGGACATACTACAGCAGGCGGCAATTGATTTTTCCAACGAGTGGTCGGGAACAACAGCTGAAGGATTTATCAAGGCTGCATATGACATTAAGTCTGGGATAGCTTCACTTACAGATGATGCTGTTGGAGAATTTACCAAAATGGCTGCTTTAACCGCTAAGGCAACCAAGTCAACGACTGAGAATATGACAGAACTGTTTGCGATTAGCTATAACATTTATGGCAACCAGTTTGAGAATTCGGTAGATTTTGCAAACCAAATGAGTGCTGGAATTTCAAAGTCAGTACAGCAATTTTTAACCACAGGTGACAAAACTGCGAATTTTTTAAGTACTTTAGGAGCTGGAGCAAGTGCATTTGGCGTAGAATTAGCTGAAGTTCTTGCTATTGGCGGAACAGCAGGTGGGACAAATATTTCTGGGCAACAGGTCGCAAATAGGTATGATGCATTTTTAAGGAATGCATATAAAGCATCTGAGGCACTTGAGATGAACTTCCTTGACCTTGAAGGAAAGCTACTGCCTGCTGTTGATATAGTAGACATGCTTACCGAAAAGTTTGGTCTACTTGAAACTAATCAAGCTGCTGCACTGCAATTGCAACAAGCTTGGGGAGATACCTTGGGGGTAGAATTTATCAAAGTTTTGCAACCCAAAACAGATGAGGTTAGAGCCGCCACAGATGAGTTATCAGCGGCTATGATTGATGGAATTGACTTTACCGAGGCAATGGCTGGCACGATGAATGACGGGTATTTGGATAAGATAGAGCTAATAGGACAAGCTTGGGATAATTTAAAAACTCTTATGGGCGAACCTATAGCCGAGGCACTTACACCAGCATTAGATAACGTCAGACAAATGCTAGTTGATTTTCAATCTAGTGGACAGCTAGAATCTTTAGCAAATGGCATAGTTACGGTAATAAATTACGTGATTAACTTAGGCCAAACATTTGTTGAGGCACTAGCTCCTTGGATGCCATTAATTAATTTAATTGTGAGTTGTATCTTAGATAAATTCGCAATTTTAGGTATTCAGCTGCAAACTATGGTTGATTTTTGGGGCAAAGTATTTAATAGCGGATTTGTAGAAGTATTAACTTCTGGATTAGAATTTGTTGTAATAAAATTTTATGAATTCCAGGTTAAAGTGTTAAGCATTCTTCAAGGGATTGTTAACTATATCCCCGTTATTGGGGAAACACTTGCTAACTCAGTAGGCAGTGCTATATCGGTATTAGAACATAGATTAAGTAGCTTGCAAAATCAAGCCATTAGTGTTGCAGGCACTGTAGATTTGGATGTAGGAGAAGTGTATGGCCCAATGCCATTAGTTGATGTACCTACTTATAGTTATACTCCCACAACATCTACTTATACCCCCACAACATCTAGTGATAGTACTGGAGTGGTTAGCACTACAATTGACAGAGGTATTTTAGATGATATAGATGATATTAATGATAAGTATGCGACTCAATTAAATTTATATGGTAGTCGTGAAGATTTAGCTGAAGCTACAAATGACGATAAGGGCGTGGAATTAAATCGCCAAGAACAAATAAGTATTTTGGAATTGATTGCACGGGATTTGCTTGGTCTAGAAAATACTGTTTATGGTGAAGACCAAAACTTAGTCGAAACCGCACGTAATAAAATTTTAAAGCAAATTGCGGATATTACTGCCCAAATAAATGAAGGGATAAATGAGCTTATCGGAAATTTTAATAATCCCGCAGAATTAAGAGCTATGACTGAGTATGAATACATTGTAAAAACTGATAGTAGTTCGCTAAAAACCGCTTATGCCAATACAAATAATATTGAGATTCATGTTACTTTTAAGGGGCATGAATCAGAAAGTGAAATGAATGCTAAATTAAATAAACTAATGAATGCTATGGTCGGACAAGGGCTTAATAATGTTTTTAGAAATTAAATAGGAACCCAAATTTTTATTTGAGTCCCTATTGTGTTTTTGTGTATGATATGGTATGATATTCATAGGTCGGAGGGTGTTGGAGCACCCCCCTTTAAAACCTACTTATCTTTGTGTTTTCTAGCCTTTTTCTTAACTTTTTTTGAAAAGGCATAGATAACACTTAAGGACCGAATGAGATTAGCGATTGTGGAAACCTCCTCGCTAGTCTCTTTTACTATGTCCCAAATTTCAGACCATTTCATATTTTATCACCTCCCCCCTTCTATAATAATTATACCATAGTTCAATAAATAGTACAAGCCTTTTGTCAAAATATTTTAAATTATTTTTATATTTCAACAATTAATTAGGGAGAGATTTATGACTACAAAACAAGCTCAGCAAGCTATAGTTATACTAAAAAAAATTCAATCAAATAATCTACAAACTAGAACAGCTGAGTATGTTTCTGTAATTGTCCATAAGCCTTACTGCTCAGTTATTTATAATCAAATCATAGCAATGACTAAAGAACTAAATGAATTGTTTAAAACCCAGTTGCAAAAATTAATCGAAATACTACAGGGCCATGAGGCTCTTTTTTTAGTGGAAAAATCTAAGTATAAGGCAAAAGATTATCTTGATAGCTTATTTAACCGAGTTGTTGTCCCTGACATTGCGGACACTATAGTTGAATACTTTAACAGCTTTAATTCCAAGTTAGTTAATCTGTACAATAAATACTACCCAAATACTTGCAAAAAAGTAGGAGCAGCAATAAGTACTGATATTACTCCATTTGAATTTAATCAAGCAAATTCAGCATTAACGCAATACTTAGAGGAAAAAGCTATCAATTGGGCTAAGCAAGTGAATGCTACAACTGAGAAATATGTAAAAGCTGAATTGATTAAAGGCTATACTAAAGGAGCAAGTATTTACGAAATAACTAGGAGTATTAAGCAATCTACAGGATTTTCATATAACAGATCAGAAGCTATTGCCCGAACAGAAATTTTTTCAGCTGGTAATTACGTTGACCATATGAGTTTTATGCAAAACGATTATATAGTAGGATACAAATGGCAAAGCATGGGTGATAAGCGAGTGAGAGCTACTCATAAGGCGGCTCATGGACAGTATCGCAAAAAAGGTGAGCCATTTCGCGTGGGGTATAGTCAACTAATGTACCCTGGCGATGGCTCAATGGGTGCAGCATCTCAGGAGATTATTCGTTGTAGGTGCTACTTAAGTCCTATTTTTAACGATGCATTTAACCAAACGGGGCAAATATCTGTTTCTCAAACGACGAAAATAACTACAAAGCCACATTTAAATGAGTGTTCGGTAAATCGTAACCTTGTTAATAGTAAGCAATACCACGATAAATTTGAAAATTTGACTACTTCAAAACTAACTAATGAGGCTATTTATCAAGCAGCTATGCAAATGCTAGAACATAGAGATGGGACTAATTATGAGGATTTAGTCGCTTTGGATGCGAGGACGGGTAAAATAATAGCAATAAATGATAAATCTACGAAAGAGGGTGCTACAGGTTTTACTAAAGAGCAATATGATGCTTGCGTAGAGCATACTGGTAATATAATATTATTACATAACCATCCTAATAGTAGCAGACCATCTTACGCCGATATAAAATCTATTTTTAACACTCCTATTATAAGTGCATCCATTGTAGTTGGGCACGATGGTAGTGTTTATATGATTGATAATTCAAACAGAACTAAAGACTTGCAAGGGTTTTATGAAAAATCTTATCAAGAGAATAAAATGATTTATCAAAATTCTGCAATAGCTAGTATAAGGGCTACAGATATGCTATACTCTTCAGGAGTGTTTAATTTTATTGAGAGGTAATTTATATGAGTGAACAAGATGAATTTATTTATTTCGCAACAGATGATACCATTGATATAGCATGATCCCCAAACCACACACAGATCCCCACCTGCCAGTCAACTACAGACCGATCAGCCTCTTGAGTACACTGGGTAAACTTCTGGAGATAATGCTGGCTGACAGGCTCCAGAACCACTTTGATGCCCTAGGAGTTTTGGGGGTTCACCAGGTAGGATACAGGAGGGCAAGAAGCACAACTGACAACTTTCTAAGGCTGGCAGAAGACGTTCAGCATGGTTTTAATAAAAAAGAAGCAACAATTAGAGTCTTTTTTGTGATATTGAAAAAGCATTTGATAAGATGTAGCATGAAGGACTGACATACAGGCTGATGGACCGTAACCTGCAACTCCCACAGCAAATGGTGGTGCTTCTAAATAGCTTTTTAACTAACAGAGAGATTGCAGTGAGAGTTGGAGCATCAATTTCCACCAGATTTACCCCAGAAGGTGGCATGCCCCAGGGATCAGCCCTCAGTCCCCTGCTGTTTCTAATGTATTTAAGTGACATCTATTGTCCACCCAGAGGAGAGGGACAAGTCTCTCAATTCGCAGATGATCTTTGCTATTGGGCCTCTGCTAAAAATGCTAAATATACTGCCAAGAAATTAAAGAGATGCACCACTGAGATGGAGGGTTGGGCAAATATGCAGAGAGTGAAACTAAACCCCTTAAAAACACAATGTGTGCTTTTTTCCAGAGATCCATGCAAAAAAGATCAAATGTATCTCACACTATATGGGAAAACTGCTCAGGAAGATTCCTAGGAGTGATCTCTCTATGCCACCCCCCTGTCTGTGCTATTGAAATACTGACACAGAAATCTATGTGTCACATTATTATTACACACACACTATATAAGACATATCAATTACATTACATCTTTCCTCTACTTAAATAATAAATGTTTTTACTCTTAAACAGCCCTATCTCTCAAGGTTGGGGCAATTCTGAAGTGTTGCTTCTGTTTGTTGTCAGAATTCTTTTATTATTGACAAGTTATGACACGTTTTTTCTTTATTTTCGATTCTAACAAATAGCTTTTAAAAAAAAGAAAAAAAAATTCATGGTGAGTAAAGTGGGTGGATTGTTAGTGGTGACACTGCTGGTGATTGTGTGTACTTGACCTTTCTCCCTTTCCCTCCCCATCTCAACTGAGAAACTGGGACTGAAGAGGACGGCTGTCCTGAACTGTCCCTACAGGCGCTGAGACCCTGACTGACTGACTGACGTCACAGCAAGGCAGTGGACGTTCTGGAAAAAGGCATTTCAGGTCATCTTTAAAATTTCTGGCCTTGCCACTGAACTGACCACATGTGTCAGTTCATTGATGGAGCAAGTCACAGGCTGTACTGTCCAGACAGCCCTACAATGTTAAGTTCCTCAGACCATATTTGAATATTTCTTGTGGTCACTTTACCCTCAGAGGAGATGTGGGGTAGGATGGGATCAGGAGGAGAGGGACTGATTTACAAGGAATAATAAGATACTCAGTCGAGTATCTTATTGTTCCAGATAAAACAGGCATAAATGCCCCTTTTTTTTTAAAGCTGTGTCCTGCTTTTTTAACTTGACTCTTACCATTTTTTTTACCATTTTAATCCTAAATGCACCTTCAGATGTTGCACTGCAAATTTCCTTCTGTTTTGTACAATAA
>LNZQ01000159.1 GCA_002007315.1 Epulopiscium sp. Nele67-Bin004 | reverse complement strand
CTGTTACTACTTCAATTTCTTTTAATATATTTTTATCTATAGTATCTAGCCAGCCCCAGTTATTAAACGAATTATAATACGCAAATGCACGAACTGTGTGGCCTTTTTGTACCAATTGTTCAACTAGGTGACTGCCTATAAATCCATCAGCGCCTGTTACTAATACTTTGCTCATCTACTTCTCCTTATATAACATAGGCTTATTACTATTTCTCTCTACTCTAACTAAATTCATTATTGTAGAATCATGTAGCTCTGTTGTTTTATAACATTGAAACTTCTCAAATAACCTTATTACATCTTCTTGTGTTATATCCCACAAGTGATGAGGATTATAATGAGTTGTTTTTTTATGCGGAAATGATAAAACAATTTCTTGTATGCCACAATCATCAACAAGTTTTGGAAGAATACTTGTATTTGGTAAATGTTCTATTGTTTCTAAACAACACAAAACATCAAATGTCTCCTTAATAGTTTCTGGGCTACCTAATACAAAAGTTACTTTTTCATTTGCAAAATTGGCTTCTCCAATAGATATTGCCTTTTCACTTTTATCAACACCTACCACCTTTATAACATCAGGATTTTTTGCTAATAAATAACTCCCATAGCCCACACCACTGGCAATATCTAATACTTTGCCATATACAAATTGACGAGCATACATATATCTTTCTAATCCACGTCTAACAATAATATCCTCTTCCATATAATCAATACTTTGCTTATTAACAATTATACGTTCTTGCTCCTTATATTTAATTTGCTCCATTAGCCTCTTTTTCCTTTTCATATTGTAAGATTTGTTCAATAACCTTTTTTTGCACCTCACCAATATCAGCCAACTCACTGGCTCTTTTTGTAGCTTTTTCTTTTTGAATACCTCTAAACTTAGCATCATCTTTATATTTTTTATAGAGTGGAATAATTTCTTCTAAACTTGTTATTGCAAAATCATCTCCACAAGTATTATATACATCACCATGATTTAATGTAATTACCGGAATTTCTAAAAATAGCGCCTCAAAACTAGAACGACCTCCACCATTCCTTGGTGGATTTAAATATAAATCCGAAAATCCTATAATTTGGTTAGCACTGTTAGATGTTAAAAAATGAAGTTGATGTTCATGCTTCTGATTTACTTGTATTTTTTTATCCAAATCTTTGGTTTTTCCTACTAATAAAATATGAGTATCCGAATCATTAATTATAGTTTGTATAATCTTTATAAAATCATCATTAACTTCACTAAATAGTCTAGTCCCCACTATAGAAATTACAAAATCATTATCAGTTAAACCAAACTCTTCTCTTGTATGCCTAAAAGTATCTGTGCAAGCTTCCATATTATATCCAACAACAGTTTCTATAACCTTTTGCCCACTATCATAATATTGTAATAAATCTTGATCTGGTGCCGCTAGTTTTCTATTTAAAATTACATATTCTGAATTTGTATTTGGTAGATTTGTAGAACATGGCATAGTGGCTGTTGCTGTAAAACTCCTACATAAATCTGTTACCAAATTTGATGCCCCAATGTTATATACCAGTAAAGGCTTTGTGTTATAAATTCTATTTACTAGTTCAAAAATCCTATTTTCATCTGGCATTTCCCCTTCTATTTGTAAAAATGGAAATTTTTCATCATAATATGTTAAACGAGGTAATCCTTCAAAATTCGGTGAATATACCATTCTATGCATACCTATTAATTTAGGCCAAACTTCAAAATTTAGCAATCTATCATTTACCACAATAACTTCTATTCCTAATGTTTTTTTTATGTTATAAGCATAATCCATAACGCGACGACTAGGTGCATGAATCTTTGATAAAAATTGACTTGTAGTAATAACAATCACTTTATTTCTTTCTTCTACAGCAATATAATTATAACTAAAAGGCATTTTGTTCCTCAACGAATTCATTATATTTTTATATATTAAATATGGGTTATTATTATATTGAATATTGTGGTAAGAATCAAGTAGCATAAACCACCAATACACATTCCATTTTTCATTTAGAGTAAACCTTTTGTCCAATATTATGCTAAAAATTATATCTAACATTATTAAATTTTTACCTAATATTACTTCTTGACTAGCTCTATATATTAAATGCTCTAGCCGTGGTTTATCAATTTTATCCTTTACTATAGTTCCCAACTTAAATACCAACAAGAAAGCATTTACCCTATTAGCACCCCCCCCCCCTTTCTCCTCTATGTTACCAAATGCTATATCTATTGTTTGATCCCACAATACTCTTATTTCTTTAACTCGTAAAGCTTTTAAGGCTTCCACATCTTTACTATAAAAATCTATTTTTTGTACAATATCCACATTACATCTCCTCATTAAAATCTTTATACCACTCAACAAATTTTTCAATTCCAATATCTATAGAAGTATATGAAACTTTGCCTACTAATTTTTCTAGCTCACTAATATCTGCAAATGTTTCTTCTACATCACCTTTTTGAATTGGTAAGTAATGTTTAATTGCTTTTTTATTAGTTGCATCTTCTATTACAGAAATAAATTCTTCTAATAAAATTGAAGTTTGCCCACCAACATTTAATACTCTATATTTAGCATTACTCATAGTTTGTTCCTCTTTAGTATTCATTTCTAAATTTATAGGAGGCTTGTCTAATAATTTATAAATATAATCTATCAAATCCCCAATATACGTGAAATCTCTCTTCATTTGACCATTATTAAAGACTTTTATTGGTTTTTCATTTAAGATATTTTCTGTAAATAAATAATATGCCATATCAGGCCTTCCCCACTCTCCATACACCGTAAAAAATCTAAGTCCCGTCATCGGTATATCAAATAAGTGACTATATGCATGAGCCATAAGTTCATTTGATTTTTTGGTTGCTGCATATAAACTTATTGGTTGGTCTGTTTTATGGTCTATTGAAAATGGCACAGTTTTATTTGCACCATATACAGAACTTGATGATGCAAATAAAAAATGCTTAATGTTATAACTTTTACAAGCTTCTAAAATATTCATAAATCCCATAACATTACAATCAATATATGCTGTTGGATTTACCAAAGAGTATCTGACTCCTGCCTGAGCTGCCAAATTTATTACATATTCTGGTCTATGCTTTTCAAAAACACTATTTAATTTATAAGCATATTTTATATCTTGTTTGTAAAACACAAAATTTGCATAATCAAATAACATATTTAATCTAGCCTCTTTAATTTTAATATCATAGTAATCATTAATATTATCAATTCCAATTACTTTACAGCCTTGCTTTAATAAATATTTACTTAAATGAAACCCTATAAATCCAGCCACTCCTGTAATAAGTATAGTTTTCATTAAAATCTCCTTAATGTGCTGTCTTTTGAACTAATACATCATTCCATTCTTCCAAAACTTCTTTTAACTCATACTCCAGTAAGTCCATAATTAAAATCTCATCTTGAGACTCCATAGCATCAACCATTTCTCCAAGAAGCTCATTTAATCTTGCTGTTTCAATATCCAACTCTTCAACATTATCTTTGTAGGCTGTGACCCCTTGAGTTAACCAAACCAATCCTTCTGCCATATGTCCCAAAATTCCATAAGCTTCTACTGGTTTTGACTCCCCAAACTTATCTCCTGTCATCTCAATTGCTTTAATTAGTTTTTCAATATATTCTTGCATATCTTGTAATAATTCCATTTTAATTTTCCTCGCTTTCTTGGTCTTCCTCTTTTAATTCAATTAATTCTAATACCCTATCTAACTGCACTATAATTAATTGATACGTATGATTTGTCATACTTGCTAATCTAATTTGACGCTCCTCTGCAGTTTCATGTAATGGTTGCTTGTATGGAGTATGAATATTAATTTTTGAATAAGCAATTTTAATCGCCTCATTAGCTAATGCATTTTTAGTTGGAATATTAGAACCTACTCGCTTATCCACTTTGCGTATTAATTTTTGCAACTTAACTTGTGCAGCCTTAGGCCCTTTTTTATATTCAGCAATAATTTCATCTGTATATTTTATTCCTTCTTGTATCATCTTCTTTATATCCTTAATTTCTTGAATACAATCTTGTAAGGCTTTTTCGGGTTCTTCTGGCGTTTCACCTTCTTCATAAGCATCAGTTACTTTTAAAGTATGTTCCAGTTTAGGCTTTTGATTAGTATATTTTTGCACAACTTCTTCAAATGGCATCTGAATAGTCCCTTTTATTTTTGCCCCTCCTTCCGTAGCATTAATATAAGTTGTATCCTCAGAATTATCTCTAATATAATCCTCTATCCATCTTAAAAATCCTTCCAAATCATTATGACTAGGAACTTTACCTCCATAATATCCATCTACCATAATTCTATGGGTTTCTTCATTAATATTTAAAGTTTTTGCCCCAACAGTATCTGCATGAGTTTTATTATCTGTATAAGCTAAATCTTGTCCAATAAAAATAATCGGATTACAGCCTAATACTTTAGCACCACTTAAACATAATGTAGCTACACTCCCAAACGCAGGTAAATACGCATAAGTTTGTTTAAATAATGAATAAATTACTGGGGCATCATTAACAGTTATATACTTAGGTCCATCATTATTAGCTATAATATCAGGGCTACTTACTGGTAAAGTTATCATGGCGGCATGTGTCTTTTCACGGTCTGCCAAAAGTTCAAATGATTTTACAGTAGGGTCAACACTACACAAAAAATCAACTTCTCCACCATAATCATACACCTTATTATACGTCCTAACCCCTGTAAAAACAAATCCCTTAAAGTTTTTTATAAACTCTATATTTTTATCTAATGATGGCCCTCCAGATACTATTAATGCTGGAATATCCTTATAGGCCCCCCAATGTGGCTTAAAACTATACGAATTTATTGTAGCCTCTTTATTAAGCATAATATTTTTTAACGTTTTAATAAAATACACATCTCGAGTATTATAGTTAATATTTAAAAAGTTAATAGAGTTAGATACTTCTTTGGTTGCTACTTTGTAAAATCCTTCAAAAAATTTTAGATATAATGAATTGTCTACAAATCTTACATTATTTCTATCTTTAGCACGCACTTTTTGTGTAATAACAGATTTTAATTCAATAAAGTTTTCCATAGTTACTAAAGCTACAGAAGGTTTGGCCAATATTGCCTCAAGATTTGGATTTTGTTCTTTTTGTAATTCTACATATTTTTTGCTTGGCTCAATTATAATAATATTTAAATCTCTTTTGGCATAATCTAATAAATATTCAATCTGGTATCCCAAACTTAGACCCATAAACACCCAAATAGTTTCGGCATTTCCCATATCTTCTCCAAATATTTTAGAATCAATTTTTTTAGGGTCATATTTACTTAGTGCATAATGCTTCTTTTTTCCATCATTAAATAACATTGTTATTGCATCAGTTTTTTTTGCTTTTTCAAACTCTATAGTTACTGATTGTTCTAATTCCATTTTATATTCTCACCTCTTTATATATTATATATCGTATGCAAAATATATCATATTAACCTATTATACCACAATTATTATATTTTTAATGCAAAAAACGTCAGTTTTTACACTGACGTTTAAAATTTTATTAAATTATTATCCTAAATATTATCCTAATAAACTAAGTACTTGGTTTGGTTGTTGATTTGCTTGTGCTAACATTGATTGTGCTGCTTGACTTAATACGTTAGATTTTGTAAACTTCATCATCTCAGCTGCCATATCAGTATCACGAATACGTGATTCTGCATCTGTTAAGTTAAGTGATGCTGTATCTAAGTTTGCAATTGTATGCTCTAATCTGTTTTGGTATGCCCCAAGTTTAGAACGCTCTGCTGATACTTGGTCTAATGCTCTATCAATTGCTTCAATTGCCATTGATGCTGACTCAGAAGTTGTAATATCTACTGCTGCTTTTACAAATGCATTATCAGATCCATTTGTTACATTTGCTGTATCTCCAAATCCTGGTGTTCCTGCAGTTGCTTCTAATCCTAATGCACTTGCTGTCATTGCATTAATTTCAAACTTCATTGTTTGGTTAGCATTTGCCCCAATTTGTAACTGGATTTCTAAAGCATCATTCGCTCCACCATTTGTTACAACTGGAGTAAGTAAACCTTGTCCACCATCTTTTGTTATTACCGAAATTTCACGCTTATCAACATCAATAGATACTTCAAAGTCTAACTTATCTAGTTGTGCATTAATTGATGTTTCAATAACTTTCATTAATTCATCTGTTGCTGACGTTCCGTCTGTACAGTTTTGTGCTTTTACTGCTAAGATATCAACACCAATTCCACTTCCTGAATATCCACCTTGTGAACTATCATAAAATTCTATTTGTGTATCTCCAATTGTAAATCCTTTTCCAACTAGTTCCTCTAATACGGCACTTACACTAGCTGAGCTATCTGCTACTAAGTCGTCCATAACCTTAAATGTCATTGAGGCTGCTGTTATACTTGTTTGCCCTTGCTGATACCAATTAGCATCTATAGTGCTATTATTTACCATAGCATCATTTCCAGAACCTACTGCAACTGTTACTGCTTGTCCTCTATTATCTCCTGTTGCTTCAATAACAAAACTTGGGAATGTTACTTCAGCTTTCCCATCTTTCATATACGCACTTGCATAAACAGATTCCCCACTAGAAATAGTAAAGTTTCCTCTTAAATCTACATCTGCTGCTATTGCATTTTCTAATGCTGCCATAATTGAAGCATTTGTTGCCTCTCTAGCATCCATATTCCAGCTAGACGTTACTCTAGCTATAGCTGATGATTCATCAGTTATACCAACACTCACACCCAGTGCTGAATAATCTGTAGCTGTACCTGCAGTTATCATGGCTTTTATCGAAGTAATCTTAGCTAAGTCTGCATCTAACTCTGCTTGGAAACTATTATCTGCTTCTAATGCAACTGTTACTGTTTTATCTCCTAAAATAAATACATACTCATCTCCTGCATTGTTATTTCCTTCTGTAATTGCAAATGATGCTTGTGTATTTGTTATACTTGTTGTTCCTGATGTTATTGTTCCCATTGAAAATCCATCAACTTGATCTAACGTAGCTCCACCAGAACCATCTAATAATGTACGAGTATTAAACTCTGTAGTATTTGCAATACGGTTAATTTCTGATGTTAACTCATTTACTTCTGCCTGAAGTGTTTCTTTATCAGAATCCGTGTTTGTATCATTTGCTGCTTGAATTGCTAGCTCACGAATTCTTTGTAAGATTTCTTGTGTTTCTCCTAATGCTCCCTCTGCTGTTTGGATTAGTGAAATACCATCTTGAGCATTTCTTGATGCTTGGTCAAGACCTCTAATTTGCGCTCTCATTTTTTCAGAAATTGCAAGACCTGCAGCGTCATCTCCTGCTCTGTTAATTCTTAACCCTGAAGATAATTTTTCCATTGATGAAGTTGT
>LNZQ01000158.1 GCA_002007315.1 Epulopiscium sp. Nele67-Bin004 | reverse complement strand
ACGCACAGTTAATGGAGGCATACAATAGTTCGGACTTTTTTGCAGTTGAGTCTATAATTATTTTGCCTAGAAACTTGTTTTATACTACTGATATTAGTGTAACATTGTGGATATTGAATAAAAATAAAACTGAACGAACTATTAAACAGAATGGGATAGATAGGACTTATAGAAACCGGAAAAATGAAATTTTATTTATGGATTTAAGACAATTGGGAACACCGTATGAGAAAAAATATGTGGAGCTAGGCGGGGAAGATATAAATAAAGTAACGGAAGTATATCACAACTGGCAACAGGGCAAGCAATTTGAGAATGTGCCAGAATTTTGCTATAGTGCTAAAGTTGAGGAAGTCAGAGCTAAAAATTATTCTCTAGTACCTAGTAGATATATTGAGTTTGTTAATCAAGATGAGAATGTGGATTATGACGAGCAAATGAAGGTGTTGCAAAGTGAATTAAAAGAGTTACTAATTCAAGAGGAAAAGTCTAAAAGTGATTTGCTTGAAGTCTTTAGGGAGATGGGTTATGAAGTCGAATTATAAGGAGTTAGGGCAATTTATTAGACAAGTTGATGTTAGAAATAAAGATTTAAAAGTGGAAAGACTATTAGGGATTTCAGTACAAAAAAAGTTTATCTCTTCTATAGCTAATACTATTGGAACGGATTTTAGGAAGTATAAAATAGTAAGGAAAGGACAATTTGGGTATATTGCTGATACATCAAGGAGAGGGGATAAAATTGGAATTGCACTATTATCTGAAGAAGAATGTATTATTTCTAGTTCTTATACAGTTTTTGAGATAACAAATACTACTAAACTTAATCCAGAGTATCTAATGTTATGGTTTTCAAGAGATGAATTTGATAGGTACGCACGGTTTAAATCTCATGGTAGCGTTAGGGAAATATTTGATTGGGAACAATTATGTAAAATTGAATTACCTGTACCCCCTATTGAGGAACAGGAAAAAATAGTAAGGCGCTATAAAGTTATTACAGATAGGATAGAGTTGTTGCAGAAGATTAATAGAAATTTATATCAGGCAATTAGGTTAGCTTATAAAAGAGTGTTAAAAGATAAAAATGTTAATTATTTACAACAGCCATTAAAGGATTTATGTAGTAAAATAGGAAGTGGTTCAACTCCTAAAGGTGGAAAGGACACCTATATTACTGATGGAGTTACCTTAATTCGTAGTATGAATGTATTGGATTATACTTTTTCGTATGATGGACTAGCAAATATTAGTGAAGGCCAAGCAAAAGCGTTGAAAAATGTTGAGATTCATCAGAATGATGTACTGTTTAATATAACAGGAGCGTCAGTAACTCGCTGTTGTATTACCCCTATTAATGTAATTCCAGCAAGAGTTAATCAACATGTTATGATTATGCGACCAAAAGCAGGGATATACATGAGTTTATATATTATGTGTTCATTGTGCGATGCAAAAAATAAATCTAAACTATTAGGGTTAGCACAATCTGGGTCAACTCGTGAATCTATAAATAAGCAAGAACTAGAAAATTTTATTATAGATGTTCCATCAACAAAAGAGCTTGATAAATTTGGGGCAGTAACCAGTATAATTTACAACAATATTCAAATTAATATAGAGGAGATAAGGAAATTTAATCTAGTTTTGAAATATATAAAGGATTAATGCCATTCATGTTTTTATTTTATAAATATTAGATGTATAAGTTAGCTACTATAAGAATATAGATAACTTTAAGGTAATTTGATTAATTAACAAGCTTTATTGAGAAGTAATCTGAACTTAGTATAGAAGTTTATAAAGATAGAGTTATTGAAGTTATTACTAACTCAAACATTAAAATTATGACAACAATAAATTAACCGTAGCAATGAAGATAGGAGATTAAATAACATGATAGTTTATGATGTAATAAATAGAAAACATATATTAAAAGCAGTATATGAGTTATCATTATTGCCTGAAACCGAAAGCTTAATAAACTATATATCAAGTTTATCAGCAGAAGATAGATTAGTTTTGAAAATAGTTATGGCTATAGGGCGTGAAATTTTTTATAATACGCAACAAGAGTACTACTCGAAAAATCCATCCCCATTAACAATTTATGAGGATGAAAAATCAACTCAATTTGCAGGAGATAGTCATAATGATGCTGAATATTTAGCTAGTAAAATTCATTTGACAGAGTATATTAAATGTGGCACAACAATCTTAAATTGTGATATAAGTTAGTCGATTAGGGGTGGTGGCATAATGAAATTTAATGAGCAAATACTAGAACAAGCTATAATAGAATTATTTACAGATGAAGGCTACACTTCTTGCAAAGGGAAAGACCTATCCCGTGAAAAATCAGAAGTTTTACTAATTGATGATTTACACCAATACCTAGTTAATCGTTATAGCATTACCTACAATGAAGTACAAACCATTATCCGAATGCTAAAGAATATCACAGGAACAATATATGAAGCAAACAAAGCCGTTTTTAAGATGTTATCAAACGGCTTTATCTTCAATAGAAAAGATAGAACTCAAAAGGATATTTTTATAGAGTTTATGGACTTTGAAAACCCACACAACAATAATTTCAAAATAGTAAATCAAATATAAATTGATGGCTACTCGTTACGTATTCCAGATGGGATTGTATATATAAATGGCATTCCAGTTGTTGTATTAGAGTTTAAAAGTACTATCAGAGAAAATACACCAATTTATGAAGCGTATGAGCAGTTAACAATAAGGTATAAAAGGGATATCCCAGAACTGTTTAAATACAATGCTTTTGTAGTTATTAGCGATGGGGTAAACACCAAGTATGGTTCAATGTTTGCACTATATGATTTCTTTTATACTTGGAGAAAAATAGATGATTTAGATAAAGAAGTTGACGGGATAAATTCACTTATAACTATGATTAAGGGATTATTTAGTAAGGAACGCCTACTTGATGTAATCAAAAATTATATTTATTTTCCAGATAACTCTACTAGCGAAGAAAAAATTGTTTGTAGATACCCCCAATATTTTGCCACTAAAAAATTATTTGCGAATATCAAACAACAAATAAAACCATATGGAGATGGTAAAGGTGGTACATATTTTGGGACAACAGGCTGTGGGAAAAGTTATACGATGGTATTTTTATCACGCCTACTAATGAAAAGTCAATATTTTGGTAGCCCAACAATTGTCATTATTACGGATAGAACTGATTTAGATGACCAACTTTCAAATTTATTTATTAACTCTAAGGAATATATAGGTGATAATACAATAATAAATATGCAGTCACGAGAAAAACTAAAAGCTAATCTACAAGGTAGAGAAAGTGGGGGCGTATATTTAACTACTATTCATAAATTTACAGAAGATATTAGTCTTTTAACAGATAGAAACAATGTAATTTGTATATCAGACGAAGCACACCGTTCGCAAATAAACCTCAATAAAAAGGTAACAATTACTGAAAAAGGAGTTAAGCAAAAGTATGGATTTGCAAAATACCTGCACGATTCACTACCAAATGCTACTTATGTAGGATTTACAGGTACTCCTATTGATGCCACAATCAAAGTATTTGGAAGTGTTGTAGATGCATATACAATGACAGAATCAGTAAAAGATGGAATAACAGTAAATTTAGTGTATGAAGGACGCTCGGCAAAAGTGAATCTTGATACATATAAGGTAGAAGAGATAGAAGCATATTATGAGCAATGTGAAAAGGCAGGAGCAAACGAATATCAACTTGAGGCAAGCAAAAAAGCAGTTATTAACTTAAATATAATTTTAGGTAGTCCAGATAGATTGCAATTGATTGTACAGGATTTTGTTAAGCATTATGAAAGACGTGTATATGAGGGAGCAACTGTCCTTGGTAAGGCTATGTTTGTGTAAAATACCTATACTGAAAGTCTCCTTGGGGCCAAACACACAAAGCATTAACTGTCAGCCACAGAGTTCCTCTGCCTATCAAAAATCTCTATGGACTATTTAGCTGTCAGTTCCCTCACTACGTCTCCCAGCTCCACTATTTTTAAAACGAATTTGAGCAGAGCAGGTGCTGATTGACACGGCAAACTCCCACTCTGTCTCTGTCTGTCAGCAGAACACTGGCGTCTTTCATTTCCCAGAGAGGTGGAGGTAAGTTGGAAGATAAAATTAAACTGCAGTGGAAAAAAAGTAAAATGAGAGAAAATATCAAAGTTCATTGGCTATAATCAAAACAGCAAGATGGGAAGAGGGTTTACCTGCTCTTCTCGGCTCCTTTTCTGAGTCCCACAGTGTTAAAACGGCACATTTTGATGCATATTGTGGAGTCCTTGCACATTTGCAACTTTGGCCTCTATTTGCTCGGCACAGGGGGAGCACAAGTTGTCTGTGTAAAGCATGTGCTGAATTTCATTGCGGAGTACAGAACAGATTTTATTCAGATGTCTCGGTTAGGGCACGGAAAGCTCAGAACTATGGTTCGATGGATCCGAGCAAATATTTCCATGTAGCTCTGAGGACCAAGCCGCTTTCCGCGAAAGGTACACAGACCTGAGTGTGTGCCTTTGGAAATGTAGCTGAAAATGCATTTAATCACAATTCCTTCTGCAGAGCTAAAATACTGAACACAATGTCACAGATAAGAAGCAACAAGCTATTCTTTGAATGAACGGATCACGCAGACTTGCTGCATAAACCGTGGCATGCACCAAAAACTACAAATGTGGCCTTAAGGACTTTATTGGAAACACATTTGTCTTTATCTAAACAGGTAATAAATACAGTAGAAAATGCTAATTGTCAAACTGATCACTTCAGGTGGAGGATTTATTTTTCCCTCTGTATTTGCAGTTCACCATCTTCTTGACATTTTTAGGTTCATAACATGATGGGGCGGCTACAACCAAAGGTGCTCTCCTTCTGCACGCTTGTTTTCTTTCTCTGTCATTAGCAGATGTGACTGCTTCTAGTTGTTTAATGCCCAGTTTGGACTACAAGATTTTAGGCACAATTTTTCATTCGTTGAGTTTTTGGAAATCACTGCAAAAGCCCTAGATCAGAGGCAAATCGATGCTCACTACTGTGAATTTTAATTGCTGACGTGTGGACTGTTCAAAGATGCGAACTGAGCCAGAACTTACGCTGTTCGGTAACTGCCGTTTTTTGACTGGAAAAAGCTGTTGAAGTCCGGCATATTCAAATCTCGCTCATCAAAATGTCTGTCAAAATCCCTCTAAAAAGGACTGAAATTAACGCTCACCACACGCCAAATGTGAGTAGATTTTTTTTTTGTGTGTGTAAATTTTGAGAGCCAGACTTTTTTTTTGCAGCAAAATAGGACGATGTCTGTCACCGCTGCTGCTGCGCCGCACCCCCTGTCACCCCCCACGCGAGCTAAGAGCGACAACAGGGAGAGACAGCGCTGGTGATGGGAGGGAGCAGTGGAAAGTCAGAATGACAGAAACATTATTTTTTGATTGTTTCACAGCAGATAAAAAGC
>LNZQ01000157.1 GCA_002007315.1 Epulopiscium sp. Nele67-Bin004 | reverse complement strand
TGCAGACGAAGTTGATGTAAATCGTGCTAAAGCTGCAAAAGAAAGAGCAGAAAAACGTAAGGGTGATCCAAGTGCTGATACAAAGAGAGCAGAAGTTGCTCTTAAAAAGGCACTTGTACGACTACAAATTAAATAGGTAGTATAGAAAAGTCACTTGGCGGTTGCTGAGTGACTTTTTTTGCATGTACTTAAATGTATTTTAACTAATAATAATTAGCCACTAATTGATTTAGATGGCATAATTGAGAAAATAAGTAGAAAACTCAAAATAAATCCTCGAACATATAAATAAATACAGCTATTTAGCCGATATATCTATTATAGCTGGTAAAATTTGAGTAACAAAATCAAGCATATGTAAAAAAAAAACAAAAATCAAACTTAAAATAGAAATGGGGTATGTTATAATGAAAAATATACTAAAGGCAATTGCTATGTTATTAGCATTTGTTCTTTTATACAGCATTACGCATTCGAATACATATATTAATCAGATCAATTTCACTTTTGGACCTATTGCATTTGATGTTATGTTTGATGTTATTAGTAACTAAGTTCTAAATCCATTATAGAATTATAGCATAATTTATGATATAATCAAAACATAAAAATTAAGAGGGAGTAAAAAGGCATTATGATACTGCAGTTAAATTGTAAAAATTTTAAATCTATACGTGAACCTATTAAATTTAGCATGGTTGCACACAAAGATGATTCGATGTCTAGCCAATTAATACAATACAACGATAAAATTAAAGTATTAAAGGAAGCTTTAATATATGGTGCAAATAGTGCTGGAAAAACTAATATTTTATCTGCTTTTGGTTATATGCAACATCTCGTAATAAGTTGTATCTTATTTCAAGAGGGAGATAATATTTTACATCCAAGTCATAAACTAGAAGAAAAAAATCCTACCTGTATAGATATTCAATTTGTATATAATAATAATAGATATCTATATGGATTTGAGGTGAATTCGGTATATGTATCTAAAGAATATCTGTATCATTATCCAAATCAAAGACAAGCAAAAATATTTGAACGTGAAGGAGAAACTTATACATTTGGTGATTCATTTAAAAAAGAATTTCAAGAAATTCAGCAAACCAAAACTAAGCAAAATAGATTATTTTTATCTACTTTAGCTTCTTGGACCAGTAGATCTGAAGTTATAGAACCGTTTATCTTTTTTAAAGAGATGATAGTTACGAACCATAATAATGCTATACTTTCTACTTGGTGGGAGTATACTGTAGATACCATGATAGAGGATAGGGCTAGAAAGCAACAAATAATAAATATTTTTAAAAGTATGGGAATAAAAATTGATGATATTTTAGTTAAACGTGAAGAGGTAAAAGTAAGTGAAGATAGTTTACCTACTTCTATGCCAGAGGAATTTAAAAAAATGCTTCTTACTAATAAGGCCGTGAGTAGAGATGTAAAATTTCAATATAGCACTATGAAGTTAGATTTAAGAGAGGAGTCATTAGGGACTCAAAAGTTATTTGATTTAATAGGGCCTATAATAGATATTTTAGATAAAGGGAAAATATTTATTTTAGATGAATTAGAAACTAGTTTGCATCTTGCTCTTGCAAAAGAAATCATTAAGATGTTTAATGATCCAAAAATAAATAAAAATAATGCTCAATTAATATGTTCGACTCATGACGTGAATTTATTGGATTTAACTTTGCTTAGACGTGACCAGATATGGTTTGCAGAAAAAAATTGGGATACTTATAGTACAAAGATTTACTCGTTATCAGATGTAAAAAATGTACGTAAAGATGAAAACATAGAACGAGGGTACTTGTTAGGAAAATACGGTGGAATACCTGAATTAAAAGATATGAGGGTGTTGTTTGATGAATAGTAGTTTTGGCGATTCAAGTTTAGAAAGAGCAGAACCTACAATGGATAAAAAAGAAGTCATAATAATAGATATAGAAGCCGATAAAATAATCAACCAGTTTAGAGACAACATAGAGGATATTAAGTCGAAATTTAAGTTAGTAGAAAAGTTATCTGAAAGTGAAGAGATTGAACAAAGCAAAGATATTTTGAGAAGCCAAGTTGTATTTTTATTAAGTGCATTAGATTTTTATATGCATGAAATAGTTAAATGGGGCATTGTTAAAATATTTCAAAAAGAACGTCCGAATACCTCAAGCTACAAAAATTTTATTGTATCGTTAGAAGTAGTAGAAAAGGCTATAAATAATCCAGAAAACATTGATTGGTTACAAGAAGAAATTATACATCGAAATTCTTTTAAATCTTTCTTGAAACTAGAGGAGATAAAGAAGAATATAAGTATGATAAGTAATAATAAAGTCGTAGATAATGCGATAAAGAAAATAGGAAAACCATCAGATATTAAAGGTGAACTAACACACTTATATGTACGTCGTAACCAAATAGCTCATCAATCTGATAGAGACAATGCAACTACAACTAAAAATGATATAAATTTAGAAACAACTAGAACACAAGTTGAGTTAGTATCTCAATTTATTGAAAACATACATGAAGAATTAATGAATGAAGATTAGATTATTTAAAAGTCACTTGGCGACCCTGAGTGACTTTTTTTGCTAATAACTAATCTTAGTAGTAGGAATATGTATAATATTATCTACTACTTTATAAAAACTCCCATCTTCGCCCCCTTCTAAACCAACTACAACTAAAACATTTTCAAGTGTTACATTTTCACGCTCCAAAAGTACATCAACATAATATTTAATAAGTTTATCATCGGTAAGGCTCAAGTTGTTATACCAATGTTCGTTATATTTTATATTACAGCTTAATTTTATATTATCCATTTTAAGGTTAACTTCCGAGGCTAAAATAAGTTCGATAGATTTGTTGCCGTTCCAATTTTGTATATCGTTTTTAGATAGCTTGCAACTAATGTTGTTTAATATAAAATCAGGTGCGTGTAATGCATACATAATGTCGTTCCAAGTTGCTTGCCTAACATACAAAAAGTAATATTCAGTGTCAACAACCAAGTTTTCGGGCTGATACCACAAATCTTGATTTTCGGTAATTTCGATTTGTACCACATCAAATTTTTCTGTTGGAATTTCGTTAGGATAAAAAATATCTTCAAAATTTAGGGGGGTGTCCTCATCTGAAACAAGTCTAACAAGTTGATTTATTGCAAGGTTGATACCGATTATGTTGTATCCTTGAGGTGTTTTTGATTTTGCTAAAACTACTATAGTGATTTCCATGGTTTCGCTCCTATTTTATATGATATATTTATTATGCCCAATAACTCAAATAAAACATGGTATTATAATAGTTATTGCGTTATAATATATTTGTAAAGGGGGAAGTATTAACTAATGAAAGCTAACTTACTAAAGAAATCAAAACAGAATTTTAAGTCAGCAGAGATAGCACAAAAAGAAAAATTTTATGATGTAGCAATAAGTAGGTACTACTATTCGATATACCAAAAGATTATTTATATACTAGATATGAGAGGTATTGATAGTACGCCTAAAAATGGTGCTAACTCGCACAATGAAACTATTGAGAAATTTAATGAAACAGTATTTAAGGAATTGTCTTTTGATGAAAGTAAAAGATTGCAAATCTTAAAAGTAAAACAGGCAAGAGTTAAGGCAGATTATGATAAAGAATTATATACCAAAGAGGATTTTAATGTTATTTTGACTCATATAAATAATATTGATAAAATATTAGACAGTTTATATAAGAAAGGAGAACCTAATGAATAGTAAACAGAGGTTTGAGGAATTTGTTAATTTAGTTATAAAACAATACCCAACGATTGGATTTTGTTATGAATACGAAGACGATGTATATAATTGTTGGCATACTGAACAGGTTTTAGACAGTACTGAACAATTTGAATACAATATAGGTAAGCTAATCAAAGAACAACTGTATGAAAGAGGAGTGTTTAATATTGCTTTTGGATACGAGTATAGTAAAGATGTCGAAGAACAACAAAAAGCCTCTAAAATGGATAACTATTTAACACCTGTTAAAGATATGACAGTTATAAGCAGACTACTAAACACAGATAATATAGTTCAAAATATAAGAAATGTATTTGGAGTTTCAAGTTTGTTAAGCTTAGTGCCACGTACTGATGTTGTGTATAGAAAAAGCGAGGGCTATAATGATGAAGAAGCAGTTGCTTGCTGGATAAGAGTTGCAGAGCTTCAAGCACAAGATATATCTACGTCTGATTTTGATAGAACTAAATTGCAAGAACTATTGCCAAGCTTGCGAAGACTGACAACTAACAATACTAATAAAATATTTGAGCAACTTAAAGATTATTGTGCTATGGTTGGTATTGCATTTGTCGTTGCCCCCCACTTTGAAGATACATCTATAAAAGCAGTAACTTTTTATGATGATAAAAATAACAGATATATAATGCAAATTAACGCTAGAGGAGGCAGTGTAGATATATTTTGGTTCAATTTT
>LNZQ01000156.1 GCA_002007315.1 Epulopiscium sp. Nele67-Bin004 | reverse complement strand
GTATACAAGAACTGAAAAACAAGGTGTAAAATTACTAATGGATACTAATATGAGGAGAGCAAAAACTATTAACAAGTTTCAATGTAGTAATAGATATAAAAACGCTATATTTAGAAAATCAGCAATAAGTAAAAGTTTATACAAAAATCGGTTAAAAATAGAACAGTTATTTTCGGTGTTAAAAGGTCAGTATAATCTAGAAAACCCTAGATTATATGGTATTAAAAGATCTACAAGACATATACAATTATGCCTAATATCGTATATTATAGATGAATGTATAAAAAAATCCAATGGTATTACTTCAAGAAAATACCCTTGGAATATTTAGTGATATTGTATAAGTTGATTGAATTATTCAACAACCTATCTGTATCAAATGTCATAATTGTGGTGTTCCTTTCTTGTTTTTATAATTTGTTCATATAGATAATTTATTGCTCATCTTGATTATACCTTATCTCTAAATGGATAACAAGAAAAACCTCACCGTTGATTATTGGTGAGATTTAATAAGTTTTTTCTGTATAGCTGTTTCATGGTTCATTATTAATACATTACTTTTCCAAATTTTAGTATGATAGTTTATTTTCTTTTGTATAGCTTCTTCGATTGCTAAAAGCCACTCTTTTTTATGACCATTGATTATCAAGATGAAGTTATATTTTACTTGTGAATTATCAATTTTATAAAAAGCTTCATTTATTTCATCTGTATTGTGTCGTTGTAATATCGCACTATAATATACATTAAAAGAACGAATAAATTTATCTGATATTTCATCTATAAATTCATTAAATCTTATATTATTATCTGATGTTGGTCTTGGCGAACTAGATTTTGCTTCTACAAATTCGAGAGTATCCTGTCTTCTATGCAAAATAAATTCAACTGTTTTAATTCCCTTTCCCACACTTTTGTGTAGCTTAGAATGTTCTATTAAAAATATTTGTTCTTCTGGAAATTCAAAAACCATATCTGATTCTTCTACTCGTATCATTCCATAGCCCTCTCAATTTCATCTTCATAAAGTTGGATAAACGTATCTCTAATACTGTTATGGTTTAGCCCACTAAATGTTTTGTCACTTTCATATCTAACTTTATTGTTGTCATCTTTATACAATGAGTGGAATAACACTTCCCCATCGTTTGATTTTACGCCGAAATATTTTGAAAATATATAATCATGAGTTGTCACAAATATTTGGACTCCATTCCTCGAAAGTTCAAGTAATATTTCAACTAAATCTGGAACAAATTTGGGATTTATAAATGCTTCTGGTTCGTCCCAAAATAATGCACTTCCACTAGTTATAGTTTCGTTCATTAGCAGTTGCCATATAAGTCCTATCTTTTTTAGTCCTTCTGCCTCGGTGTCAAACCTTACCATAGTACCATCTATTTTCTTGACGTAGAAATCGTTATTTTGTATAACTATTGTGCCATTAAGAATTTTTTCAAGTTTAGGTATTATATTTTTTGCTATCTCTGGTATTTCCTCTAATGTCCATCGCTGAGCTTTCTCGATTAATGTTGGGTATGTTTTGTCAAATGGAAACTCTTTATATTTGTTGTACATTGGGACAAATCCATTGGCATGGGTTAGGATTTCTTTTGCAGGAATATAGGTGCAGGGTAATTTTGTACCACCATAAAACAAGGATTCTCTCCCAGTAACTATCTTCAATAACTCTAGTTGTGTTCCTTTATTATAAAATTCATTACAAAAAGAATTTGATACCTCTTGACCTTTTTCTCTATTAAATTCTGTGTATAATAGCTTTAATATTTGGGTTTTTCCAACTCCATTTTCACCAATAATAATATTTATTTGTGAAGAAAATTCAAGTCGTATATCTTTTAAAATATTAAACTCTTTTATACCTATCCACTCTATATAATCGTTAGATACATTTGACATAGTAATAACCTCTTTCTTTTGATGTTTATGATTATAGTAGCATGGTTTTTCTGTTATAGCTATAAAAATTTAAGGGAACTAGAAAAGGAGGCTACTCGATTTGAGTAAAGCCTCCTTTTGTTATTTAAAACGGGCAATCATCTTCTAGCTCTTGCTTAATTTTTTGTTCTTCCTCTTGCTTCTTTTTGTTGTAAGCAAATAGATTTTTTACTACTTCTTCTAGTTTTGGGGAATTTAATACCTTTTCTAAAAATTGTTCAAATTCTGCTTTGTTGTCGCAAGTTATCTCCGTTGATAATCCTACTTGCTCTGCAATAGTTTCATCAATTATTGCATGTACTGGATACCCTGCTAGTCCATTTGCCAAAAACATAACTCTATACAGGTAAGTGTCTGTATATTGAGATGATTTGAACTCTCCACTAGGCTAAAGTCCTAGTGGATTCCTACGTACAGAAACTTTTGTTTCTAATTTAGAAGGCTATCCCCGTAGTCCCTACGGTTTAACTACAACATAGTTTAAGCACACTTTGCTAATTCTTCTATGTTTTTTGCT
>LNZQ01000155.1 GCA_002007315.1 Epulopiscium sp. Nele67-Bin004 | reverse complement strand
CCCTAACAGACGTGGGTGGAACCCTCCTCTGGGCTGCGTGCCATGCTATTCTCATCCTCCTGCTCACCGTAAGAAAGGCCTGGCTCGTCCACATCCGCTAAATCCTCTGGTGCCAGGAATTGCCCAGATTACTCTAGATGATGCAACTAATTAAACGCTGCAAATAAAGCTAGCTAAAATTCCATTAGCCTCAGCCAGAGGCCTCTTTCTTTATCTGTCTATTATGAAAGCTGAAACATGGGCTTTTCTTTCCATGCCATGGTGTCTAAAATTGTACATGCTATCAGTTTTGTTTGCACATCTGTGACCAGATTTACAGGAGCTCTATTTAAATGTAAAAGAAATAATGTGCAGGAATTCTCAGATATTGTTTACAAATGCAATATTTAACTTGGTCCCTCGTTCAAAGCGCAACTAGCCTGAGAGGGCAGGAGTGGAAAAACTAAAAAGTGAATGGAGAGGGGGAGCTGCAACACCAAGAATAAAGGAGTGAATCAGAGCGTAAATACACCTAGCAAGAAAAAGAAACGAGACAGTGGCGCAGTCTGGTTGCTGTGTTAATATGCATTACACTACAAAGACAACACACAAATCTTTGGGCTGCCCTACACTACCCTTGGCTGAGAGTGCTGTAAGTTGGCAAATTGTTAGATATGTTAATGACCTTTCACTGTATGATTGTTGAACTTCGATGCGAAACATTTTCTAAATGATTCAGAGAGGCTTAAAAACCTAGACTGCAAGACAGCAGCAAATGGAGAGCCGGTTTCCACTAGAAAAGAAAAATTCACCACCAAAATCAAAGTTTTAGCCATCCATAACTCTTGAATGGCGAGAAGATTTCCACGTCATTAAGGTAAACCACATTTGACGGGACTTTTCTAATCACAGTCAGTTTCTGAAGAAGTACGAAACATGTTCTGTATAGAAAGGGGAACAGAAATTTGTTTGACGTCATGACAGACTGACAAAGAACAATGTGCTGAAACAAAAGGAACAACATCAAGCAAGGTATGGTTTTATTAATGATAAGGTCATAAGAATGAATGTTCTGATGATTTTTCTGCATGAAATGCAAACAAATAATTCACCATGACCTTTTGTTTGATCTGTTTGCTATTGTAGAGTAGATAATCAAGCAAACAAATGCAGGTGTACTTATTAGAAAAAGATACACAAGTGCATAAAATACTGTTCACGAACGCATCAACACTAGCTTTCAAACAGTAGATTCAGCCAATTTCAGTCAAACTCATTAAATGTCATAACAAAGCTTAATTAATTTACCTGTAACTATGAACTTATTAAAAGATAAAGTGCAACTCAGAATAAAAGCTTAATCCAAAGACAAATGACCCTGTCAGTATTTGTGGCTAAACAATGAAGGCATACAAAATGTTCACCAGCTTGAAGTTAAACAGATATGAAACGAGAAGTGTGAATGAAACAGCTCTACTCCATTCAACAGGACATCCAGTGGGCAACAGGACAGACACGAGGACAGCTGCCAGGTTGGCTGGAATACACATTACAGGACATGAGACATGTTAACAGACATACCCATTTGTCCAAATCGACTGCCTGCTTGGCAGAAAGCAAGAAGGGAAGGGGAGGGATTGTCAGATAACAAGTGAAAAAAAAAAAAGATAAAAAATAAAGACAAATAAGACGTCTATCTGATCAGCAGATAGACTGACGTAACCAATCGCTGTCGCATTGGCGCTGGCATCCCTGCTGCCGATGTTGTTATACCTTCCAGGTAATGTTGTTCTTTTATCTGCAGCGCAGACTCTGCTTGCGGGTATGAATAAATACACTCTGATAGGTATATGTTTGTTTATATTGGCAGGCTCTATTATGAACGAGACCGGTCTTGCGAGAAGGCTTGTTAATTTGGCTAAACTTATGGGAGGCTGGATTCCCGGTTCTTTGGCTCACATTACTGTCATTGCAAACTCATTATTCGGAGCTTTGTCGGGTTCGGCTGTTGCTGCCGCGTCTGCTATCGGTAAAGTTATGACCCCTATATTCGAAGAAGAAGGTTATAATGTTGAATTCGCCACTGCGGTAAACGTTGCCTCATCTCCAATAGGGTTTTTAATCCCGCCCAGCGGAATGTATATTATTTACTCTACTCTTACAGGCGGAGCGGCGTCTATTACAGCGCTCTTTATTGCTGGTTATGTTCCAGGTATAATGCTTGGTTTGGGTATAATGATAATATCGTATTTTGTAGCCAAAAAAGAAAATTACGGTACCAGTAAAGTCGGCTCTATGAAAGAAGCTCTCACTATCATCTGGGAAGCTATGCCTACACTCAGCCTTATGGCTTTGATTATAGGCGGTATAGTCGGAGGATTGTTCACAGCTACTGAGGCAGCCGGTGTTGCCGCGTTTTATAGTTTTGTGCTGGCGATAGTATACAAATCTCTCACATGGGAAAGATTTATCAATATAGCCAGAAGCACAATAATAATATCATCGACGGTGTTATTTTTGGTTGCGGCATCTTCTGTTATGTCATGGCTGTTCTCATTCTCAAGAATCCCTATTTATATCAGCCAGTCTTTACTGTCTCTGACTGACAATAAATACATGATTCTAATGATTATCAATATGATACTCTTCGTTATGGGGATGTTTATGGATGTCAGCCCTATCAACGTTATATTCACGCCTATATTCTTCCCTATTGTTCAAGAGCTGGGTGTTAATCCTGTGCACTTCGGTATAATAATGGTCGCCAACGCCGCTATCGGCGTATGTACGCCTCCTGTCGGCAACGTTTTGTTCGTCGGTTCGTCTGTTGCCGGCGTTAAGGTGGACAAAGTAATCCCGTGGATAATACCTATGGTGATTATGCAGGTTGCTGTTGTGACAATAATCACTTTCTGGGAAGACGGTATATTGTTCCTGCCCCGCCTCTTAGGTGTAATGAACTAAATTTTAAATAAAATTAATTGGAGAAAAACATGCAAAAAGTACGTTTAGGTATTATAGGTGTGGGACAGCAAGGAAGTTTTTATACTATGCTGCTCACAGGCAAACAAGTCAGACCTGGTCGTTTCATCGGCGACCAAAAGTTTGACAATTTAGAAATAGGAGCATTCTGCGAGATTGACCCTCAGATAACAGCTACACTTAAAGATGCATTTCCAGATATTCCTGTTTACGACAACTACAAAGAAATGCTTGACAGCGGCAAAGTAGATGCTGTTATAACCTGTGTTCCCCACTACCTACATCCGGAAATGGGCATAGAAGCCTTAAATAGAAATATCCATGTGTTATTGGAAAAGCCGGCTGGAGTATACACAAAGCAGGTACAGGAAGTTATCGATGCAGCTGCAGCTAGGCCGGAACTTGTTTTCGGAGTATTCTTTAACCAGCGTATGAACCCTCTGTATAGAAGATTAAAAGAAATCATCGATAACGGCGAAATCGGAAATATCAGAAGAACGAATTGGCTGATAACAACATGGTACAGACCATCAGCATATTATGAAATGTCTGCTTGGAGAGCCACATGGGGAGAAGAGGGCGGAGGAGTTCTTGTTAATCAAGCTCCGCATCAAATTGACCTTATACAATGGTTGTGCGGTATGCCTGAAAGAGTGTATGCAAAATGCAAATACGGTTATCAACGTAATATCGCGGTGGAAGATGAAGTTACAGCGGTTTTTGATTACGGTAATGGCGCTACAGGCGTTTTTGTTACCTGCACCCATGACTTAATGGGTACGGACAGATTGGAGATTTTAGGCGATAAGGGCAAGATAGTTGTAGATAAATCCAAAACTGCCACAATCACACGTTTTGTCAAATCAGAACAAGAAATCGACGCAGATGTCAGAGGCTTGGAACAAGTCCAAAAACTGATGAGCGGAGGGGAAAGCTCTCCTGAATTATATACACAAGAAATTATCGAAAGCGACAGCGTGTGGGGATTGCAGCATGCTGATATATTGAGAGATTTTTCAGACAGTATAGTCAATAATACCCCGCTTGTTGCGCCGGGTTCTGACGGTATCAACGGTGTAAGATTGGCAAATGCTATTCATTTGTCAAGCTGGCTGGATGAAGAAGTGCCGGTAGAATTTGATGAAGACTTTTTCTTGGAAAAGTTAAATGAAAAAATCGAAGAAGAAAGAAACAGTAAAAAATCGTAGAGGTGCGATGCTATGTTGAAAGTTGCAATTATAGGTATGGGTACTATATCCGGTATACATAAAAATGCGATTGATAAATCCGAGTATGCGGAACTTACAGCTGTTTGTGATACAGACAGCTCAAAGGCTGTAGATGGTGTAAATTTTTATACGGATATAGATGAAATGCTGGATAATGAGAATCTTGATTGCGTACATATATGCCTGCCTCATTACCTGCACTATTCAACTATTTTAAAGTGCGCTGATAAAAAAATAAATGTTTTTGTAGAAAAACCTCTAACGCTCAACTATGAAGAAGCGGAAAAACTATTCGGCTTGGACAAAAAAGAAGGTGTTAAAATAGGTGTGTGCTTTCAAAATCGTTACAACAATACAGTGCAGAAGCTGAGAGAGCTAATAAAAGATATTCCTAAAGACGAGTTCTTAGGCTCTAAAGGTATTGTAACATGGAAGAGAGATATGAGCTATTATGACGAAGCGCCGTGGCGCGGCAAGATGGAGCTGTCCGGCGGCGGTGTTATGATAAATCAATCTATACACACTATTGATTTGCTCAGCTATTTGGGCGGAGACTTCGAAAGCGTTTACGCTGACATAGATAATTTCACGCTGCCTGATATAGATGTAGAAGACTCGGTCATGGCAAACTTCGACTATAAAAACAGTGCTGCAAACAGTGTGTTTTTTGCTACTATAGGATACTGCGCCAATTCAAACGTAGAACTTGAATTTGTATTTAAGGATGAAATCTACAAAATATCGGATAATAAATTGTATTCATGCAAAAACGAGCCTGTATTGATATGCGAAGACCAGACGCTTGAAGGTTCAAAGCATTATT
The DNA here is from genome assembly GCA_002007315.1 of Epulopiscium sp. Nele67-Bin004. Next base: position 11,980 of record LNZQ01000155.1, on the reverse strand, counting down.
ACGGCGCCAGCCACATAACCGCTATAGAAAGCTTTTACAAAAGCATAATCAATGATACGGATGACTATGTCTCAATGAAAGAAGGGGCGTATTCGTTAAAACTGATTGAAAATATTGTAAAGTCCAGCCGTAACAACTGCAGAGCAGTTATAAATTAATCAAGGAGTATAGTATGCCGAAAATAGGTGTCCAAATGTTTATGTTTAAGGACGTTATTACTGAAATAGGTCCTTATGAAACTCTTAAAAAATTCCATGAGTTGGGATTCTCAAGTGTAGAAGTATCTAAAGTACCGATGACAGCTGAGAATATCAGCGAATTGAAAAAAGCCTCAGAGGATTTCAATATAGAAATATCCGCAATGAGCGCTGCCGTAGACCCTCAGTTTCCCGGCGGGGAATCACTGAGTACAGATTTTGATAAAATCGTAGCAGACTGCAAGACTTTGGGTTGTAAATTCCTGCGCATAGGCATCTTGCCCTTTACCTATCTAGGTTCTGAAGAAAAATCAATCAAATTTGCAAAAGAATGCGATAAGTATGCTGAAATGCTGGATAAACACGGTATTAAGTTGTATTACCATAATCATCATTGTGAATTTATCAAATATGACGGAAAGTATCTTTTGGATTTGATAAAAGAAAACACAAGCAAGCTGGGCTTTGAGATAGATGTATTCTGGGTGCAGAGAGGCGGGGAAAATCCTGTTAAAATTATCAGAGAATACAAAGGCAGAGTCGATTTGGTGCATTTGAAAGATTATCAAATAGTAGAACCGGATTTTGGAGATATTGATATAACCAATACATCTGAGGCTTTCAAGGCCTTCAACGATACTGTTCGTTTTGCTGAAGTAGGCGACGGCTCTCTCGACTTTACAGAGATAGTCAAGGCAGCCGTAGATGCAGATGTCAAGTATCTATTTATTGAACAAGACGACACTTATGGCAGAGACCCTTTCAAATGTCTGGAAAAATCCAAAGAATATCTAATTAAATTAGGTTTCGGAAATATGCTTTAAGCTCTTATTAAAAACACCTTCTGCATTGTGACAGGAGGTGTTTTTTGATTTTCTCACAAAAGAAATAAATTTTTATGTGAATTGATATTTTAAAGCTAAACTTAGCTAGCAATAAATCCAAACCAAAACTCCCCTGCTCTAATACTGCAAGAAGGAGATTATATGAGTACAACTAAAATCATCGCGCTGTCGCTGGCTGCGGCATTTGCGTTATCAATGGGATTGGAATTTTATGATGATATGTTTAATATGGAGCTGGATGACGTACTTGAAGACACCCTGAAATATGGATTTTTCATTACTGTACCGGCGCTCATGTGGCATTTCGGCAAAAAGCTTCAAAACAAATCTTAATCGCTGAAAATCCACAGCTCATACACAAATCAAAAAACCACCGTCTGATTTTGACGGTGGTTTTTTTGTGATTTTTGGGGCTGTGTGCAAGTGAATACAGCATTGTAATGTTTAATAATAAATCTTAGTAAATTTATGATATAAGATAAATTTGTAAAATTAAACAGTATAAAGTTAATAGATTGTTCGAATATATCTATGAGGTGGTCTAGAACTGTTTTACCTGACAATTTTATAAACTGCTTGGGGATTACCATTGATGCTCTAGAACCTACCCCAGCAGCTAATATTACAGTGCTATTTTTACGTTTACCCCACTTTTACCTCTAAATATTGTAAATTTATAAAGCCAGCCACGCGTTTTATGATTTTACCTGTGCAATTCACTTTTAAATTTTTGATAATTAGGGTGTTTTGTTATGCTTGTTCTAAGTGTATCTAAATGGGCGTTCGCTCAAGAATAAAAAGCGGTTATCCCTTTTGAATAGAGAGTAGAAATTATGCGTTCTATATACTGTTCTTGACATGTAGATATTTATTTGTTATATTAAAAATATTTTAATGGAGATAATTATGTCAAAACAAAAATTCAAAGATACAACAAATAAAGTTTCACTAGAAATCAATCAAATAAGCAAAGATACAATAGACAAAGTTTTACAAGAAATTAATCAAAATCTTATAGAGAGAGAAGAGGCTGTGGCTATGAGTTTGCTGGGTGCGCTGTCGCATCAAAACGTATTTATGCTGGGATTGCCGGGCGTAGGTAAAAGCTTGATAGCTAGGAGGATTGCATCTGTATTTGAAGGGAAATACTTTGAATACCTTATGAATAAATTTAGCGCGCCTGAGGATTTATTCGGGCCTGTATCTATTACCGCCTTAAAAAATGATACTTTCAGCAGAAAAATCGACGGCTTTCTTCCTGACGCGGAATTTGCATTTTTGGATGAAATTTGGAAATCTTCCCCTGCTATACTTAACTCCTTGCTGACTATCTCCAATGAAAGAAAATATAAAAACGGTGTTGAAAATATCGACGTACCGTTATCATATATCATATCGGCATCGAATGAAACGCCTCCGCCCAATCAAGGTTTGGATGCATTGTATGATAGATTTCCTATTAGAATTTATGTTGCACCTATAGAAAACACTTCCAATCGTACTGAATATCTGAAAAACTCAACAAATATGGAATTCAAACCGGAACATAAACTAAAAATTAGTGATATACAACAGTTTAATAAAGACGTTTCAAAAATACAATTTAGCAATCAAGCTCTTGAAGCATTTATGGCATGTATAGATGAGTGTTTGGAAAAAGGGATATACATATCGGATCGCCGACAAAAACAAATTATAACTACACTAAAATACGCCGCATTATATTCAGGGCAGGAAAAAGTAGATACGCACTATTTGACATTATTGCGGTATTTTTTATGGGATAAAGAAGAAGACAGAGAAACCGTCGAAGACATACTCAAAAACGTCCTAGAAGTATCACTCACTCCGGAAAATTTTAATCTAGCCGCCTATAAAGAAAAGTTTGATGAAACTAAAAAATATATTGAATCAGAAACTGTTTATCAAAAGGATGTACCTAGTGGCAAGCTGATAGAAACTGAAATACAAGATAGATATTCTAGCAAATATAATTGTTATAAGATAAATGATAAGCTGGCAATCAGATGTTACGATAACGAGTTATGGAGTTTAAATGGTGGAAAGCTGTATCAGCGTTTGGCAAACTCTACAATAACTGAAAATACAGAAACGATTAAATATGACGGTAAAACATATACTTTGCCTAGAGAAATACTGCACAAAAAGGGAGACCCTAAATCAGGTATATTGGCTAAAACAGTAATAGAAATGAATGATAAAACTAACAAATTCAAAGATACTATAGATAAAGCTATAACAGAGTACTCCGCTTACTCTGAAGATGTTCTCAAAGCTGCAGGTAATTTTATAAAAGGCGAAGCTGAAGAAAAACTAGAACACTACTTGGACGAAAACAAGGCTTTGTTGGCATCGTTAAAAATCGATATCGAAAAACTATTTGAAAAAGTGAAACAAATAACAACCAAATAACTATGAAAGATAAAAAACAAGAACTGCTTTCCCTTCAAAACTCCTTGTATAAAGACTACTCTGTGTCAAAAATACCGCAAATAAAACACCTTATAAGCAGTACATTTCGTAAAATGGATAATTTGTTGAGTAATTTGGATTTCATAAATCCGTTTACCGCCAAGAAAGAAATTATAAACGCTGGCTTTGACGCAGTAAATCCCGACAATCCAAAATCTCAAGAAAAATTCATCAAAACCGCTTACGGTATATTACCACAAAAAGAGCATGGTTTTTATAAAAAAAAGTACAAATCAATAACTGACGCTATCGAAATTAAAGGCGTAAATATAAGTCTTCGCAACTATGCTATCGAACATATTGATAGGGAAGAGGCAAATTGGTATATAGATGAAATACAAAAAATTCGAGATGAACTCTATGAACAGCTGAAAAAGCGTCTGGAAGAACTTTCAAAAATACAGCAATATTTATCATCCATTTCCGATACGGGGATATTTTGGGATTTATGCAAAACAGACATATTAAAAACAGACTTGAATATGCTGATGAAGTGGAGCAATATTTTATCAAACAACGAAAACTTGCAAAAACTCATAGAACTCATTGGAAGGTCGATAAGACAAAATACAGTCAAGAGACTAGAAGAAATAACGATAGAAAAGAAAATCCCGATAATCGTGGACTCTTTAACTTCTAAAGAAGAGATAAAAACCATAGAGCTGGGCAATGACTTGATGCGTGTAATCCCGCAAGAGATGTTATGGCTAAGCGATACAGATATGGAGCTTTTATTCTATAAAAAATACACCGAGAAAACCTTATTATGCTATCACTTGGAAGGGCAAGATGTCGAGTATGTCACAGAAACAGAGCAGTCCTATAAAGAAGTCGAGGAAATCGACAAAAAAGGGCCTATTATTGTTTGTGTTGATACCAGCGGTTCTATGGCAGGCGCACCCGAAATAGTAGCGAAGGCTGTTGCCTTGTGTCTGGGTGGACGCGCGATAGCTGAAGATAGGGCGTGTTATGTGATTAATTTCTCCACATCAATACAAACTTACGTTCTTGATAAAGATATGGGCATGGATAAGTTAATTGCATTTTTGCAAATGTCATTTCACGGTGGTACGGATGTATCGCCGGCGTTGAATCATGCATTAGGTATATTAGAGGATGAAACCTTTGAAAAATCTGACGTTCTGATAGTATCGGATTTTGTCATGGGCAATCTCGATGAAGCGATAGTAGAAAAAATCAACACTCAAAAAGAGCTAAAGACTAAATTTTACGGTTTAAATATCGGAAACACAGAGTGTAAGCCTGATTATCTGGATAAACAATGGAATTATTCTACATTCGATGGGGATATAATTGAACTATCCAATGAAATAGCACAAACAGACTGAACCTAGTTTAAATCCGTAAACACTCTAACTCTGCTGAAATTTTATTAGCTCTATTATCTCCATATTTAATTTTGAACAATCGGGATGTCATAGCGCTGTAGATGTTTTAGTTATATTCATTTCTTAATGTATGCAATAATTTTATAAATATCATTATAAATGTGTTGGTATATGATTTATTACTTGCAGGGTAGTGTATTTAAATAAAAAACTTCATCTGTCATTCTCAATTATCCCACTAAATCATAGAATCAAAAATCCAAATAAAATCGCAAAGCCTGTCGGCGTTGTTGTGGTATTTGCTTGGTATCTCGTTCGGTATGCTGTTGTAAGATGCCCAAGCCGTTTTTGTCAAGTCCTCTCTTTTATACATATTCCTCTCCCTTTTATCTACACTCAATTTTTGCCCTATTGAATATTACTAGCACATCTGTCGATAATATGCAATTAAATATACCGGCAAAACGCATTGACTATTTCAATATAACGTGCTACAATACTATATAAATGGAGAGCGATTATGAGCAACGATATAAATCAAAAAGACATTTTGATACTTTTGGAACAGCTTAAACCTGCGTATGAACGTATACAAAAAATGCGTGATGACTTTGAGAAAAATAAAAAAGGCTCTATGATACTGCTGGATATTATCAATGCCAAGCACCTGGAAAACTACAACAGCGATATTATAGCGAGACGCCGATTCGGGCAATTCAGCGGTCCCGTTAATCATGTTAGTTCCAGGAACCGATTAGCTCTGTATGGCGCTCTGATCCAAGACCAGCCTCTGTGACCTTGGGTCGTTTTCCCAGAGGGAGGCCCCTGCCAGTAGGCACAGTGCAGCTGGTGCCAGTTCCACCACAGTGTGGTGCGATTGGGTCCAATCTGTAGTCCCTCTGGCCCCATGGAGGGATGACCACAGCCCAAGCTGGCTCGATGGGCTGGCTGGAACTCTAACTGTGGCCACACGGCCCAATTAGCACCATGGCTCAATAATCACAGCGTTTCTACCACTTCTGTGTTTCATTACACTTAGCAGGCCCGTTAAACAGATTTGTTTGCCCAGCCTGGACCAAAAATCACAAAGCAAGTCTGCAGAGCTGCACCCAAAAAGTAGTTTTGAAAAACATTAAGGAGGACTTAGAGTGGAGTTTGGAAAACATTTCATGACATCTTGACGTGTGAATCATGACGCTACTTATAATATTAGACAACCCCATGGGATCCGGGGATGATTTATTTCCTATAATGCTTTTTTAACACCACAAGTTTAGCTGGCTCCTTTTTCTGGATTCTTTGAGAGTCTGAAAATAAGTCTCTCATCAGTCTATTATGCTTGGGCAGATGACCCGTTCTTGCCTGTAGTCATCCAAAATAAACAAAATTAAAAAAAACAAGTGATCCTTTGCGAGATCTGCTGAGCGAATGACTGGAAGTGGATAGCATACAACCTGCACTGGCTCGGGCTGGGTAATGGTTTTTACACCTGCCCCCTCGGATTCCTCAACAAATGCACACACGTGGATAAGATTACTACCCCACAACCAAACAGTCATTGTGAGACAAACAGCACTTAAAGTGTGTGTGTCCAGTTACCTCTATGGATCATTGTCACCTGACACATAAAACTATAAGATATCTTGCATAGTTTTAGCCTTTCTCATCTAAGTTGTCTAAATGGTGTAATGCTACTATTTACCGGCAACCCCCCCCCCCAAAACAGAACAAAACAAAACCAAAAAAAACAGGCTCCTTCCCTGAAACTTCTTCATTTAATCCAAAGGAAGTATTTTTAATAGAAGATACTAAAATGCGTTTGGCACAATGTGTACTTGAGGAAATAGGCTGTAAAATAAGGTTACAAGCATATTCGGAATTAGAAAAGGAATTTGCAAAGTATATATCTATACCAGACATGATGCCAACTTACACAGAAAAAACATCTAAAATAATATGGGTATGTTGGTTTCAAGAAATGGATAATGCTCCATCAATAGTAAAAGCTTGTAATAATCAACTGAATAAAGTGTTTCCAGATTATAAAAAAATATTAATTACAGAGCAAAATTTTACTCAATATGTGGATATTGATAGTATAGTTTTGGAAAAATGGAAAAAAGGCATTATCTCAAATACAATCTTTAGTAATATACTGCGATTAGAATTATTAATTAAGCAGGGGGGAGTATGGATAGATTCGACAATATTATGTACGGCAAAAGAGATGCCTAAGTATATTGCTGATAGTTCATTATTTATGTATAGACGAAATAATGTTAATATGGAAATTAAGCCTAGTGGGAACTGGTTGATGAGTAGTTGTAAAAATCATAATTTATTAATAGCTACTAGAGATTTATTAGTAAAATATTGGAGTATTAAAGATGCAATTATTATTTCTGGAAGAAATCAAGCTGTAATTAGTATAAATAAAACTACGAAACAGCTAAATTGGATACTAAGTGAGCCTATAAATTGGCTTCCGAAATTTCATAAGTATTTATTAAAGCCTACAGGAAATGATTTTGAATATCCTTATGCACAACATAATGCAATATTAACAAAAGATAGGACATTATTACTATTTGATAATGGAATATATAGAAGTTTGAACAAGGAAATAGCTTTTGCTAAAGATAGAGTAGAATATTCAAGAGGGGTAGAGTATAAAATAGATATTGAAAATATGACTGTAGAGCAAGTATGGCAGTTTGGGAAAGAAAGAGAACAAGATTGGTATTCAAAGTTTATATCTTCAATTCAACAGTTAGACAATAATAATATATTAATGTGTTCGGGAGGAATTAAAGGACCAAAAGCATCAGTGGTAGAAGTAAATCCAATTAATAATAATGAAATTGTGCGAGAATTTAAAATAAATAATTCATACTGTTATAGAGCTAAAAGGATAGATATACCAAGTGAAGTTGAAAATACTCCTTTAGCAACAGAAATATTGTATGATGATTACTTTGAGGAACATCCAACTAATATTCATATTAATAAGAACCACTATTTGCATATTGAAAATGTAAATGAGCTAGTGTCAGACGAACAATTACAAACTGAATTAGGAATAAGAGCTACATTTGTAGAAGGAAATAGAATAAGAAGAATACAAGAAGTATTTGGAGAAGTTAAAGGAAATGATTTAATAAATGTATATTATTTTATATCTGATACAGAGATGAAGCAAGGGAATTATAAAATATACTGTGATTTAATACAAAGAGATAATAAAGAAAGTATAGTAAATACAGTAGTAGAAGGGGTAGGTGTATTTGATTTTATATTTGGAGATAAGTAATGATTACTATATACGAAAATAAACAACAATTTTTTGAGAATGCACAACAACTTAATAGTAAAGTTATTGTGTATGAAGGGTGTAGACCACAAACAGATATACAGTTAAATAATTTAGGGATAGAAATAGATTATGTTATATATAAAAATGCTAGTTTACAATATAGCATACCATCAATTACTTTGGAGGAATTAGAGGAAATTATTTTGGAAGATACTTCAAAACCATTTAGTATTATAGTTACTGCAAATGCTTTATGGTTTGCAAATACTATGCAAGATATATTAAAGAAAAGGTTTGACACTTATAATATATCTATATTTTCTTTAGTAGTTCCGTTTGAAATTAATGAAGGTTATATTATAACTAAACAAAAAGAACTAGATATTTTGCAAAATCGATTAAATGTATATAAGAAATTGGAGAAGCAATTTAAAAATATTATGCAAAAGGTTGAAGTCCCAACTTATACAGAAAAGCCAGCTAAAATTATATGGACGTGTTGGTTACAAGGAATTGAAAATGCACCACCAGTGGTTCAATCTTGTTACAGAACTATAAGAAGTTCTTTTCCCGAGTATAAAAAGGTGTTAATTACTGCAGAAAATTTTGGTCAGTATATAGATATGGATATTGTGATATTAGAGAAGTGGAAAAAGGGAATTATTTCTAATACCATGTTTAGTGATATTATTAGATTGGAGCTATTAATTAAGTATGGAGGGGTGTGGCTTGATAGTACTATACTGTGTACAAGTAATCAGATGCCAAAATTTATAGAAGATAATTCATTATTTATGTATGTAATAGAGTCTGTTGTACCTGCGGGTGATGTACGCTCAACTGATAATTGGTTAATATCATCTTGCAAGAACCATATAATGCTAAAAACTATAAGGGATTTTTTAATTAATTATTGGCATCAAACAGATGAATTAGTTGAGTATTTTATTTTTCATATGTTTTTTCAGATAGTTATTGAAATATATCCAGATATTTGGGAGAGTGTCCCTAAAATTAGTAACGTTATACCTTTAATTATGGTACAAGAATTAGAAAATAAGTTTGATAAAGCATGGTTTGATTATTTAGGTATAATCTCGCCTTTTCATAAACTTACTTATAAGTTAGCACCAACTGTTTTAGAAAATAAATCAAATTATTATAATTATATTATTAAGAATTTTTAAGGAGGAAAAATAAAATGATAGATGATACATCAAAGGTAGTAATTTCATCTCTTGAAATAGATGGGTATACAATTAGTGGGGTTAAAGATGAATATTTATTTGAAACTATGTGCGAAACACAGAATTTCTATGAAGCTGATAAATTAAAAGCTTGGACACCATATTTACCAAATGAAGGCATAATTTTAGATATTGGCTCAAATATAGGAAATCACTCTTTGTATTGGAATAAGTATTTGCCTAATGTTGATAAAATTTATGCTTTTGAACCGTTGGAAGTAACTTTTAATTTACTAAGTAGTAATATAGAAAATAATAATCTAACTAAAGTTGGTATTGAAAATTGTTGTGTAGGAAGGGAAACTTCTTTTGCACAACCTACTAGTGTAAGTACTAAGAAGTTAAATTGCACACAATTTGATTATTGTAATGATGAGAAAACAGGGATACAAGTAGTCACGGTAGATGATTTTAGTAAAAGAAATAATTTAACGAATATTTCTTTTATGAAAATAGATACTGAAGGTTTTGAATATGAAGTATTATTAGGTGCTAAAGAGGTACTTATGATTCAAAAGCCTATGATATGGGTAGAAATATCACCAAAAACTATTGAAGATGTAACTAATTTATTAGATGATAGCGGATATGTAGTAATCGCTATAAGTGAAAGAGATATAGTATGTATTCATAAGTCTAAAGTTACTGAAAAGATAGGGGGGGGGGGGTTCGGGAATACGAACATTCTTACAGGTGAAAAATCAATTTAACCATTTATATAAATTAAAATTAATGGCATTAGAAGGGATACATGAGAGTGAATATATTTCATTTAAAAACTTTGAGTTATGCTTAAAAGGTTTTAGTGATATTATCTTAAATAAGAAGAAAGATGATAGTATAGATATTTTTCCTGATTTTTTAAAACTTGCTCATATAAAAGGAGTCCTATTAAGAATATGGTATGAATTAGATGATAGAGAGAAGAAAAAGGTAGATATGTTACCTGCTGAATTAAAGCAAATATTTGAACAGATAATAAATAGAGGTTTGGTACTCCTCCCATGCATGATGCGACGCTCTTCCTTGGTGAAAAGGTTCCTGGTGCAGAAGAGATGGTACCCAATGAGATAGTTGAAGATAATGACCAACACGATGGGGATTCCCCCTGAGAGGAAGGTGGTTATCCACACCATAAGAGTTGAGTAAACCCCATTGCGGTAAAGACACCTGGACAGCGTCACATTCTGCCCATTCACAGTAAAGTTGACAGGAGAGACAATGTTGATCCAGCCCAATGGCACAGAGGCAAGATGTGACATCAGGACAATAGCCACACAGGTCAGTTTAGTGACCCAAGCCCGGGAAAAGTCGTGTTTTGCTGCTGTGCTACGGAGGACGAGGTACCGCTCGATTGTGAACACTACCACAATCCAGGAGGAACTGTAGAGCGATCCATACTGCAGAAATCCCAAGATGGCACACCAGGGGTGGAAATGCCAAAAGGGCTGGTCTAGCCAGAAAGTAAGGGTCAGATCAAGAAGGATCACCCACACCAGGTAGAAGGTATCCATGATAGCCAGACAGCTCAGGTAAATGATGGCTGTGTCTGACATCCCACATTTACGGAAGCTGATCATGTAGAATGTGAAGAGGTTGGCTGCAAGAAAGAAACATGAAAGCTCACATGAATACATGATTTTTGGCATTCAACTTCTGCACTGCACACTTAGAAGTGTTTTATATATGTATGTATGTATATATATATATATATATATATATATATATATATATATATATATATATAGTGTTTAAATGCATCAATGCATGTGTTAGTATTTATATTACCATATTTATACATAATACCAGTAAAGAACAGTTCTCATGCACTGATACAAAATATACTGGAGAAATACAAACCTGGAATACCCATAATGCAAAGGAGAGGGTAGTAGATTTTCTGAACAGTGATGAAGATGGTGACGCTGGCTCCTTCCATGATTCATTTACCATGAGTCACTGGCACTCATGCTAATACCTGCAATAAAGCCATTAGACAGGAGGAGGAGAAGAAGAGAACAGTAGACAAATATGGGTGAGGGGACACTTTGCAGATTAAGCTTTTTACAACAAGATCTGGAAAACCACTTGAAGATATTTAAGTAAAACTGATGTTATCCCAGAATTGAATCTTATCTTAGAATTGAAGCTTTAGGTGCATCAATGTATTAACTTTTATCATAATTTACTAAAATGTAAAATGCAAATTCAGGAAATAATAGTTAACATATGCCAGGTAATGCAACTCCCTCCTAGTATACATTCTAAATTTATAACAATAATAATAAAATGCTTGGATACTGGCCTATGATTTGTATTTAATTTACCTTAGTTTTAAATACTTTAAGGTGATTTTACAAATCTCTTTAGCCTAACATGTCATCATTACTCACAGAATTATGTCTTTGTTCAGCTGTTTGAACTATAGAAATTAGACAGTTTCTTTTATGTTTCAGTAACAGAAATAATTTGGTCCCAGAGTTAAACCAAGTCATTCAGGTGATCTGTTGGCTTTGGCTGGGTCTCACCTGAAAGC
>LNZQ01000154.1 GCA_002007315.1 Epulopiscium sp. Nele67-Bin004 | reverse complement strand
TTAAGGTTGGACAAACTGTTTCTAAAGGTCAAAATATAGGAGCAGTAGGTTCAACAGGATATTCAACAGGTAACCACCTGCACTTTGAAATTAGAAGAAATGGTTCGCAAATTAATCCATATTCTTACATTTATTAACAATTAAAGCTCCCTAGAGTAGAAAATCTGGGGAGCTTTTTTGTATGGTCTTGTCAATATAATATTCATATGATAATATACTATTAATTAATTTTATAAGTAAATTAGGGAGGGTGGCATGGTAAAATTAGATAAGATTTATAAAAATATATTGCAAAAACAATCTGTAGATGGTGCTACTAAACAAGCATTATTTATTATATACGATGAAATGGGAGAAAAGGGTGTCCAGCGATTTCTTGGTCATATAGGCAGATACTTAAAAACAGTACCACTTGTGCAAGTTCATTTATGTTCATATTTTTATTATAAAAAACCTAACAAGGAATATTTTGAGTTTATACTTAATCTAATTAGAGATAATAAGTTAGATTTTATGATGAGTCATAATTTATATAAGCAGATTAGTAGAATATCAGAATTAAATGATCAGCCACTTTTAACAGATTATAAAGATAAGTATTTTGTTTGGAAGTATATATATGAAAAATTTTCACATGAAATAAATACACGAAAATATAAAACATATAATCAAAAGTCAAATATAGTTGTAGTGGCAACAGGTCAATTATTAGAAGAAACTCATGCCCCAACGGCTATAACTATTCAAAAATGTAGACAATTTCTATCTTTGGGGAAAGAAGTCGTATTGGTAGTAACGGGTGATGTATTATTAACTGAAAATGTTTTTATAGGATGTTTACAAGGGAGATATACAGCGCCTCATATTGGTATGGGAGAATTAGATTTAGGGGATAATTTATCCATAACATATTATCACCCTGCTTTAGAAAATTATACTTTGGATACCATGAAAATTATATTAAATTATATATATGGATTAAAGCCTGAACTAGTGTATCAAATAGGGGGAGGAAGTGTTATTATTGATGCTTGCAATTTATTTACAAAAGTAGCTACCCAGTCACTCTCTATGGATATTCCTGTAGCTATGTCAAGGATAATAGTTCCAGTTAGGCGATTAGATGAAGAGGAAATGTGTTTCTTGAATAAACATGAGCATGAATTTATTACATTAGAAATGGCCAAACATTATGTACAACCTTTGGAAAATATACAATTACCGAGATTTGAAGATATAAAAACCAAAGAAGAGTTTGAAATAGACAAGTCGAAATTTGTTATGGCTATAGTAGGAAATAGGTTAGATATTGAATTAAAATCATATTACTTAGAGCTGTTAGAGCGCATTATAAAGATAGATAGCTCGGTATATATTGTGTTTATAGGAACATTTGATTATGAGGGATTATTTGCAAATAGACCAATAATATTAAAAAATTCTATTCATTTGGGTTATCAGGAGAATTTAAAATCCACCTTAACAATGTGTGATTTGTTTTTAAATCCACCAAGAAAAGGTGGGGGGATTGGAGCATTGTGGGCGATACAAGTTGATGTGCCGGTGGTAACATTTGGAAATTGTGATGTAGCCTTAAATGTAGGGGAAAATTTTATTTGTGAAGATAATGAGGAGTATTTTCAAACTATCAAGAAGTATGTAATTGATAAAGAATTTTATAAATTAAAACAGCAACAATGTAAAGAGTTAATTTATTTACATCGATTATATAATCCAAGAGAAGTTTTTAGAGCATTTGTAGAGTTAATAGAAAAATTATAGTATTGGAGGGAAACAATGAAAGTAGATTTAATTTATGAACGATTAGAAAATATAACAAATTCTAATGGTGAAGATATATTTTCGGTAGAGCCAAAAACAGTGAATTGTAGAGTTGCTTTCTATAAAAAATTAGCTAGGCTTACTAAAAGAGACCTAGGTTTATTAATATCTGAATATAATACAGCAGGCGATAAGGATGGAAAATTATTAATAAAAGATCTAAATAAATTCGATAATCCAGCACTGCAGTTGCTAGTTTGTTCATATGCTTATAAGGTTAATCAGTTGCCTATATACTTAGAATTTATAATTGAGTTGATAAAGCAAGAAAAGTATAATTTACTTAGTTCACACAATATTTATAAACAAATTAGAAGTAAGTTTTTATTAAATGGTCAGTCTATGTCAGTAGTTTACAAAGAAAGATATTATGTATGGGAATCTATTTGTAGAAGATTTTTAAATGAGCTTGACCAATCAAAATATTTGGCATATACTGAAAAGTCTAACACTGTGGTAGTAACAGTTGGTCAATTACTTGATCATAAACATTCACCTACACAAATTACATTACAAATATGTAGGGATTTTGTGGCAAGTGGTAAGAAAGTGGTATTGGTAGTGACAGGGGATGTGCTTATTGCAGAACCAGGATTCATTGGTGGAAATCAGGGAAATTATAGAAAAGAGTTAGAAAAGATAAATGCATTAAACTTAGGGGATAATGTAATTATTACAATATATCATGCCCGTACAGATTTATGGGGATTAGAGAGTTTGATATATATGGTAGATTATATTTATAGTTTTAAGCCAGAATTTGTATATCAGATGGGTGATGGAAGTATGGTAGCTGATGTATGTAGCTTATTTACAAATGTAATAACACAAACTTTTTCAATAGAAACTCCAATAACTTTAGGAAAAGGGATAGTAACTTTAGCAGATGAGATTGATAAAGAAGAAAAAGAATTTTTTGAAAAACAGGGGCATAAAATTATTCCAGGAAATATAGCTACCAAAATATTAAACAGTAAAGAACATAACTCTCCAAAAATAAGAAAAGACTTTGGAATATCAGAAGATAAATTTTTAGTAGCTATAACAGGGAAGGATTTAAATAATGAATTATCAGAAGATTATTTAACTAAGTTACAAAAGTTTATGAGTGAAAATCCAAAAATGCATATAGCTTTTATTGATTTAGTTGGTACATTTGAATATGAAAAAACTTTACAAAATTTCTCTGTAATATTAGAAAATTCAACATTTATTATGTTGGAAGGGAAGTTTATAAATACAGTTAGTATGTGTGATTTACTTTTAAATCCACCAAGAGAAGGCATAGGTGGTGCCAGTGCTATTTATGTTAACGTACCTATAGTAACATTTGGGAACTGTCAATTAGCAAAAAATGTTGGGGAAGATTTTATATGTGCTACAGAAGAAGAATATTTTAACACACTTAAAATGTGCATAGATGATAAGGAATTTTATCAAATGAAAGTTCAGCAATGCAAAAACTGGCCTCGTAAAAAACCTAAAAAAGATTTTGGGATAGCAGAAGAAAAGTTTGTTATAGCGATTGTAGGAAATAGACTCTATGCAGAATTAAAGCCAGATTATTTAAACAGCCTCCAACAAATTATTAAGAGAAATCCAAAAATGCATATAGCTTTTATTGGGGATTTCCCTTATGAGGCAATGGTGCAAAACTATCCAATAATTTTAGAAAATTCGACGTATTTAGGATATCAAAAAGAATTAAAGGACACACTTAAAATGTGTGATTTATTTTTAAACCCACCAAGAAGAGGGGGAGGAATTGGAGCAGTGTGGGCAATAGAGGTAAATGTACCTGTAGTAACTTTAGGGAATTGTGATGTTGCCTTAAATATAGGTCAAGACTTTGTTTGTAAAGATGATAAAGAATATTTTGAAGTTGTTACAAAATATATGGAAGATGAGGAATTTTATCAAATGAAGGTAGAGCAATGTAGACAATTTAGGTTGGCAAAAATAAATTCTCATCACAAAGATCAGTTTAAAGTTTATATAGAACAAATACAAAAAATTTTAGAGGAATAATATGCTTAATTTTAACATACCTCCATATATTGGAAATGAACAACATTATATACAACAAGCTATACAAAATCAGAAAATCTCTGGAGATGGAAAGTTTACAAAAAAATGTAGAGAATGGTTTAAGCAATATTCAGATTGCAAAGACGCATTACTAACTACATCTTGTACCCATGCTTTGGAGATGGCAGGCTTTTTAATAAATATTAAAGAAGGCGATGAAGTAATTATGCCATCATATACTTTTGTATCAACAGCCAATGCATTTGCAATCCGTGGGGCAAAAATTATATTTGTAGATATCCAACCAGATACTATGAACATTGATGAAAATTTAATAGAAGCTGCAATAACAAAAAAAACTCGAGCAATAGTGCCAGTTCATTATGCTGGAGTAAGTTGCAATATGGATAAAATTTTAGAAATTGCCAAAAATTATAATTTATATGTAATAGAAGATGCAGCACAAGCTATGATGTCGTATTACAAAGGCAAACCCCTTGGTTCGTTAGGAAATTTGGGAGCATTTAGTTTTCATGAAACTAAAAATTATAGTATGGGTGAAGGTGGCTTGTTATTAATTCAAGATGAAAACTTAATAGAGCGAGCTGAAATTATTAGAGAAAAAGGTACAAATAGAAGTAGGTTTTTGCGAGGAGAAGTTGATAAATATACTTGGGTAGACTTAGGGTCATCATACTTGCCAAGTGAGCTTAATGCTGCGTATTTATATGCACAACTAGCAGAGGCCAATTTAATAAATAATAATCGCCTAAAAAGTTGGAATTTATACCACCAACTGTTACAACCACTAGAGCAGATGAATTATATAAAGCGACCCGTTATTCCAGAAAGTTGCACTCATAATGCGCATATGTATTATATAAAAGTGAGAGATTTAGAGCAACGAACTAAGTTATTAAAGTTTTTAAGAGATAATAAGATTTACGCAGTATTCCATTATATACCACTACATTCGTCAGAAGGTGGTAAAAAATATAGTGCATTTTGTGGAGAAGATACCTTTACAACTTCAGAAAGTGAAAAGTTAGTTCGCCTTCCGATGTATTATGGATTAGAAGAAAACGATATTAAATTTGTTGTACAAAAGATAGAGCAATTTTTTGAGGGGGCATTATGAAAAAGATAGCAATACTCCAATCTAACTATTTACCTTGGAAAGGTGTATTTGATATGATAAATCAAGTTGATGAGTTTGTATTTTTGGAAGATGCCCAGTATACAAAGAATGATTGGCGCAATCGTAATAAAATATTAATTCAAACTAAACCAACATGGATTACAGTTCCTGTTTATAATTATTCTCTGGAGCAATTAATTTATAGAACAGAAATAGTTATGAAGTATAACTGGCAAAGAAAGCACTTTAATACGTTTCAGATAAATTATTCAAGAGCTTCACATTATAAAAAATATCTTCCTTTGCTTGAGGATATTTTTTTGGATAAAAGTTGGACAAACCTATCAGAACTTAATATTTATACTACAAAAATTATTGCTAAAGAGCTGGGGATAACAACAAAATTTATAAATTCAGTGGATTTAGGTTGTGATGGAATTAAAGATGATAAACTAATTAAAATTTGCAAAAAGCTAGGAGCAACACATTATTTATCTGGGCCTAGTGCCAAAAATTATATAGATCCAATCAAGTTTCAAACTAATAATATTGAACTTGAATATATTGAGTATAATTATCCAGAGTATAACCAAGGTAAAGAAGGCTTTATAACTCATGGGGTTACGGTGTTAGATTTGATGTTTCATTGTGGAGATGAGTCTCCAAAATATATTTTCAAAAGTTAGGAGGAGTATAGATGGATACTATTTGTATTGGTATGATAGGAGCAGGACGGGCAACACAGCTTCATATGGAAGGTCTAAAAAAAGTATCTATAAGTGGGCTAAAACTTAGGTTTAAAACTATAGTAGCAAGACGTGAAAGCCAGCTGTTACAGGCACAACAAGCTTATGGATTTGAAAATATTTCTACAAATATAGATGATATTTTACAAGATGAAGAAATAGATATAATTGATATTTGTACACCAGCCTATACACATGAAAATATAATTTTTAGAGCAATCAACGCAAATAAACATATTATTTGTGAAAAACCTTTTGTTGGATATTTTGGAGATGAGAACGGAATGTTAACTTCAAAAACAGAGATGTATGACCATGTTATAAATATTCTAAACAAAATCTCGTCAGAACTTGAAAATAAAAGCCTAAAATTTATGTATGCAGAAAATTTTATTTATGCTCCTGCTATAGAAAAGGCGGCGGAAATAATTAGGCATAAAAAAAGTAAACTGTTGTATATGAAAGGTGAAGAAAGCTTAAAAGGTTCTAGTTCCAAAGTTGCTGGGGAATGGAACAAAACGGGGGGAGGAAGCTTAATTCGAGTGGGGGTACACCCTCTAACGGCAATACTTTGGCTAAAGCAGCAAGAAGCCATTACCCACAATAAAATTATAAAAGTTGAGAGTATTTTGGCAGATGTAGAAACAATTTTACCAACACTTTCAGATTATGAAAGACGGCACATAAAGGCTAATCCCCAAGATGTTGAAGATATGGCAACTTTAATTTTAACATTTTCGGATAAAAGCCGAGCCGTAATAATGGCAACGGATACTTGTCTAGGTGGTAGTAAAAATTATGTAGAATTGTACTGCAATGATGCGACACTAAATTGTAAATTAACAATGAACGACCTAATGGAAACATATTTTTTGGACGAAGAGAATATAAATGATGTCTATTTATCGGAAATGTTGCCGTCAAAAATTGGCTGGAACAAACCGTTTATTGCAGATGAAATAATTAGAGGATATGTTGGTCAAATGCAAGATTTTGTGGAGGCAGTATATTTTAATAGGCAGCCACAATCAGATTTTAGATTGGCCTATGAAACAACTCAAATAGTGTATGCCGCATACAAATCAGCAGAGTTAGGAAGAAGGGTTTACTTATGAAAAAGTTACTAATTTTAAACGCTAGCTATCCAGATATTCCATTAATAAAAGAAGGAAAAAAACTTGGCTACTACGTAATTACAACAGGAAATAAGCCAGAGCTTGTAGGGCATAAATTTGCAGATGAATATCACAATGCTGATATTTCAGACCCACAGCAAATTTTAGAATTAGTTCAAAAATTACAAATAGAGGCAATATGTTCGTGTGCCAGTGATTTTGGTATGGTCAGTGCCTCGTATGTAGCTGAAAAAATGGGATTAGCTGGCCATGATAACTATAATACAACTTTAACTATCCATCATAAAGATAAATTTAGAAAATTTTGCCAAGAATACAATATACCTTCTCCAAAAGCCTATCAATTTACAAGCATAGAAGATGTATTAGAGGCTGATTTTGAATATCCAGTTATAGTAAAAGCTGTAGATTTAACGAGTGGACATGGCGTATCAAAAGTGGAAACTAAAGATGATTTAGAGCCAGCCCTACAACATACATTTTCGTTATCTAAGCAAAAAAGCGTTGTGGTGGAACAGTATATAGAAGGAACTCATCATAGTTTTAGTGCATTTTTGATAAATAAAAAAGTGGTGGCATATTTTAGTGCCAACGAGTTTACGTTTTTAAATCCATATTTAATAAGTAGCTCAACTGCTCCTGCAGAAAAAATTGAGATATTAGAAGAGCAGTTAACAAAAATAAGTGAGAAAATTGCTAACCAATTAAATTTAGTAGATGGAATATTTCATATACAGTACATTTTAAAGGAAGAAACTCCATACATTTTGGAAATAACAAGAAGATGTGCAGGAGATATTTACCCATATCATGCCGAACATTTGACAAAGTTACCGTGGGCAGAAATGATAGTAAAATCTGAATGTGGAATAAAAGTTGATATTCCAAAAATTAATTCTCCTACAAAATATGTAGCTAGAGTGTGTATTATGGCAACCAAAAATGGAACAATAAATAAAATCTATATAGACAAAAGTATAAAGCCAAATATGTATCAAAAGTTTATTTGGATAAAAGAAGGACAACAAATTACCCAATATCTCAAAGAAAAAATAGGTGTAGTACTTCTTGAATTTGATACAAAGATAGAAATGGAAGATACGATGAAGGATATGCAAAATCTAATTTATGTGGAGGTTGAATAAGATGATTAGGGTATGTGAGAATGATAAAGAGTTTTTAGAGTTAACTAAGGAAGGAAATTCTTTAAATATAATTTATGGAGCAAGTGAGCTAGGTCAATCTGTTTATGAGGCTGATATAATGAGAGTAGATTATTTTATTGACAGAGGAGCAAACGAAATACAGTCTATTGATGAAGTCCCAGTAATAACAATTGAAGAGTTAGGGGGGGGGGGGCTATCGTTGATGATGTAACACAAATAAATATAATAATAGGTGCAGTTTCAAAAAATAGTATAGATATTATGATAAGGACATTAAAAGTTTATAGTGATATTAAAATTAATGTCTTTCCGTTAATAAAATATAATTTTCTGGAGAATATATTTGAACTTAAGAATGCACATAGAAGGTGGAGAAAAAATAAGGAGATATACAGCAAGGAATATGAGGAATTATTAGATAAATATGAAGATTTATGGGCCGATGAAAAATCTAAACAACTATTTAAGGGGCTATTAACTTATATAAATACTGGAGAATTAAAAGAAGCCTATAAATATTTAGATTTAGATATACCACAATATTTTGATCAAGAAATAATAAATTTGACTAATGAGGAAGTATTTCTTGATGTAGGAGCTAATGATGGAGATACATTAAAAATATTTAGAAATATTACAAATAATCAGTTTAAGCAAGTGATATGTTTTGAGCCACAGCCAGAACAGAGTAAAATGATAGAAAATTATATAGAGGAAAATCAATTAACTAATGTAAGGTTAATAAATAAAGGAGCTTATAATAAACAAGGTTCACTTTCTTTTTATATCAATGAACAACATCCAGGGGGTTCTAGAATTAACCATAATGGAACTAAAAATGAAAACTTGCCTGAAAATCTTACAGAAATAACTATAGAAGTAGATGCTATAGATAATATTTGTAAAGATATAGAAGTTACGTATATAAAGATGGATATAGAAGGCGCAGAGCAATATGCAATAGAGGGAGCAAAGGAAACTATTTTAAGAGATAAGCCAAAATTAGTAATTTGTCTATACCATAGTATTGATGATTTTATGAAAATTCCTTTTCAAATTAAAGAATTAAATCCAGATTATAAATTATATTTAAGAGGTTATTCACGAATGTTAATCGAAATAGTGTGTTATGCAGTGTAGGAGGAAGAGTTAAGGGAACAATTACAAAAAATAAAATTTTTTAAGAATAGAGGTTGAATAAGATGATTAGGGTATGTGAGAATGATAAAGAGTTTTTAGAGTTAACGAAGGAAGGAAATTCTTTAAATATAATTTATGGAGCAAGTGAGCTAGGTCAATCTGTTTATAAGGCTAATATAATGAGAGTAGATTATTTTATTGACAGAGGAGCAAGCGAAATACAGTATATTGATGAAGTCCCAGTAATAACAATTGAAGAGTTAGGGGGGGGGGCTATCGTTGATGATGTAACACAAATAAATATGATAATAGGTGCAGTTTCAAAAAAGAGTACAGATATTATGATAGGGACATTGGAAGTTTATAGTGATATTAAAATTAATATAGTTACTTTATATAATGCTAAAGTTAATTCATATAATATTAAGGCTGAATACTTTATAGGGGGGATGAGAGATTGGAGAAAAAATTGGGAAGTATATAGCAAGGAATATGAGGAATTATTAGATAAATATGAAGATTTATGGGCTGATGAAAAGTCTAAACAATTATTTAAGGGGCTATTAACTTATATAAATACTGGAGAACCAAAGGAAGCATATAAACATTTAGATTTAGATATACCACAATATTTTGATCAAGAAATAATAAATTTGACTAATGAGGAAGTATTTCTTGATGTCGGGGCTGGCAATAGAGATACCTTAACAATATTTAGAAATATTACAAATAATCAGTTTAAGCAAGTGATATGTTTTGAGCCACAGCCAGAACGGATTAAGGTGATAGAAAATTATATAGAGGAAAATCAATTAACTAATGTAAGGGTAATAAATAAAGGAGCTTATAATAAACAAGGTTCACTTTATTTTTATATCAATGAACAAAATCCAGGGGCTTCTAGAATTAACCATAATGGAACTAAAAATGAAAACTTGCCTGAACATTTTACAGAAATAACTATAGAAGTAGATGCTATAGATAATATTTGTAAAGATATAGAAGTTACGTATATAAAGATGGATATAGAAGGCGCAGAGCAATATGCACTAGAAGGGGCAAAGGAAACTATTTTAAGAGATAAGCCAAAATTAGTAATTTGTCTATACCACAGTATTGATGATTTTATGAAACTTCCTTTTCAAATTAAAGAATTAAATCCAGATTATAGGTTATATTTAAGAGGTTACTCACAAAAGTTGAATGAAATAGTATGTTATGCAGTTTAAGAAATTATCAGTAAGTAATATTTTTAAAATTTACTATAAAAGTAAAGAAGGTGCGAAGCGAATAAAAAGTAACATTTCATAGATTGCCATTATTTATTTTTTAAAACCCAAAAGATACAGTGTATTATTGATAGATATAAAGGCTAATAGGGGAGAGAATTAAATTATGAATATACAGAAAATAGTAGAGTTAGTAAAAGAAAATAGATATGATGTGTTTGTTTATAGTGCATGGCAAGTGTCAGAAAATATTATTACGTTATTTAGCGAATTAGGAGAACAAGAATATATAAAAGGATTTTGTGATATAAGAAAACATCTAGAAGGAACAGAGGTGAGAGGACAAGTTATATATTCTCTAGAGCAGTGCAAGGAATTTGAAAATCCAATTATTATAATTCCAGATTTAAAGCTATTTGTTAGAGAGAATAGAGAAGCTATAGTAAATAGTGGGATTGATTATGTAATCTTAGTAAATTATTTAACTGTGATACAGTTTAGTAGATATAAAGAGTTTTATTTGCCTACTAAAGTTTTAAATAAAGTTAGTTTAACTTCCCAAATTAAAATTTCTAATCAAGAAGAAAATTTATTAAAAGAGCAGTATCATTATGAGCAACTTTTGGAAGATGAGTATAGCAAAAATAAGCATACTTTTGAAAATCCATATATAAAAATAGATCCATATGATATGAACCCTCTTAGTGCCATAATAAAATTTAGAACAGAGCAACCGTGTCAGGTAGCATTTAAAGTATTAGGAGAAGTACCTGTAGAGATGAAGGTTAAAGGATTTAATACAGAACATGAGATACCTGTATTTGGGTTATATGAAGATGCTATTAATAGCGTTGAGATAACTAAAACAGAACAAATAGGGGGGGAGGGGACAACTGCTATAATAGAAATGATTACTCAAAAGCTGGATAGAGATTTTGATATAGAAGTTATAAATAATTCTAGTGATGAACAATATATGATGTATGTAGGAGTTTTATACAACTATTATTGGATGGATACATTAGGGAATGTACGTTTGCATCTTAAAAATGTTTATCATATTGAACATCAATTTAGTACCTTAGGTATACAATTAGCAGGGGGAGAGAGATTTACTGATTATAGTTACTATTATCCAAAATGGATAATGAACATGATGTATACAGGAAAGATTACTAAAATAAATAAGATGCCTTATGGAGTGCATCATGATTTTATTATATTACCTAGCAAAAATATATTATTAGCTTCTAATGGGGATAATGGAAATCAGGAAGATGTGATATTAGAGATAGACTTTAATACAGGAAAAATTATTGATATATGGGATATGAGTTTAATATTAGATAAAAATCGTATAGGTATATTGTGGACAATGAATTTAGATGAAGATTGGTTGCATATTAATTCATTATATTATGATGAAATAGAAGATGCAATTATAATGTCAGGAAAACATCAAGGGATAATTAGCATAAATAAAACTACTAAAAAATTAAATTGGATACTAAGTGATCCTACAAATTGGCAACCAAAGTTTCATAAGTATTTACTAAAGCCTATAGGAAATGATTTTGAATACCCTTATATACATCATAGTGCTGTGTTATCAAAAGATAGGAATTTGATAATTTTTGATAATGGAATATACAGAAGTTTAGATAAAAAAGTAGCTTTTGATAAAGATAGGGTAGAGTACTCAAGGGGGGTAGAGTATAAGATGGATATTGAAAATATGACAGTGGAGCAAGTATGGCAATTTGGTAAAGAAAGAGGAAAAGAATGGTTTGCATATCACATGTCATCTATACAAGAATTACCAAATAATAATAGATTAATTTGCTCTGCTTCAATTAGAGATTTGATTAATGGTCAAGTTTTTAATAGGAGGGCATCGGTGGTAGAAGTAAATTCAATTAATAATGAGATTATGCGAGAGTTTAAAATAAATAATGCATATTGTAATAGAGCTAAAAGGATAGATATACCAAGTGAAGTTGAAAATACTCCTTTAGCAACAGAAATATTGTATGATGATTACTTTGAGGAACACCCAACTAATATTCATATTAATAAGAACCACTATTTGCATATTGAAAATGTAAATGAGCTAGTGTCAGACGAACAATTACAAACTGAATTAGGAATAAGAGCTA
>LNZQ01000153.1 GCA_002007315.1 Epulopiscium sp. Nele67-Bin004 | reverse complement strand
CAACCACTAGTAGTTGCTGTCTAGTATAACCTGCTGTATTTAAGTTTGCAATATTTTGTCCTGTAACTTTTAAGGCGTTTTGGCTACTCATCAAACCTGATGCTGCCATACCTATACTTGCCATTGATGACATAAAAAATCCTCCTTATCGTTGTGTGTCGAATAATCGTTTAACTTCAACATCATTTTGATAACCTGCTCTACTATAATTAACTTCAATCCCCGAGAGTCTCGTTGTCTGTATCGCATTAAGAGTAAATTCTACAAACTCAAGTGATTGTTCTATTAATTCTTTAACATGTTCATTATGCTTCCTTACTTTTTCAATTTCTATAATTAGACTCTCTCTAAGTGATATAAGTTCTTTACTTACGTCAAGTTGATGGCCCATTTTATCTACAAGCTTGGTTACTGTAAGATGTTTGTAATCAAGCCCTGTGAGCATTGCAATATCTTTAAATAGAGAGTCCCTCTTTCGCTCAAGAAGACTTACTCTACCTACAAATTGTTCTTCTCGTTCAATTACTTCTTTTAAAAAGTCTATATCCTTTTCCACAATGGCTTTCGCTTTGTATGTAGATAAAGTATATAGACCTTCATAACATTCTTTCTGATTACTAAGTACCTCGATAAGTTCGTTTACTACGCCCGCCATTGTGTGTTAAACCCCCCTTAGCCTATTGTTACATGCTTAATTGGTTTACTATCTTTTCGCTTACATCTCTAGCACTTACATCATATGTTCCATTTTGTATTTGGTTTTTTATATCGTTAACTAAATCCATTCTTACATCAGGTGTATCTTTAGCAGCTCTATATGCTATACCTCTCATTAGAGCTTCGTCTGAAACCTGAACTTCATCTTGTTTTTGTACGCTTTGAGGCTTTCCGATTGCCCCTGTTTGAGTTTGATAAATTTGGCTGATTGAATCTATACTTCCTATTCTCATTGTGTTTCACTCCTTTTACTCTATACTCAAAAGATATAGCTTACAGATTTACCGTCTTGTATACATTCTGCCTCCGCTTTTTGTTGGAGGTAAATTATTTGCCGCTAACTGTTCACTTAATTCTTTATGAGCTTCTTTAACTGCTGAATATTTTTGTTCTTTGCAGTTAACACATATATTACCTTTAAATATTTTGGTTTTACATTTCTCACATTGTAGCTCTATTGGCGATTCTTCAGTAATTTCTAACTCCCCTTCTCTAAAGAATTCTGCTACTTGTTTTGTTGAAAAACCTGATTCGTGTGATATCATGTCTATGCTTGCTGCTGGATTTTTTATTAAACAACCTCTAGCTTTATCTAATTTTAGTTTCTCTTCCGCTTCGCATTTTATGCAGATTTTTTTTCCTTCTATATAATTAAATAACCTTTTGCATTGTTTACATGACTCAAAATTCATTATTGCCCCCTATTATAATTCACTTTCTATATAATATATCGGATGGTTATACTACACACTTTAATATAAAAAAAACAATAAATTTTGTAGCATAACCGATGTTTAAATTATCTTCTTCTACCGTGCATTCCCTGAGATGCAGGCTTATTCGCTTGCTGTGCTGCTAGTTTTGAACCTAATTCATTACTAGCTCCTTCAACAGCTTTAAATTTTTCTTCTTTACATTTATCGCATATTTTTCCAGAATATATTCTACTTTCACATTGTTCGCAATATAGCTCAATTGGAGAACCCTCTGCTAAAATTAATCTTTCAGTTGTAATAAATTCTTTTAGCAACTTCATAGATACACCTACTTCATTGTGTACCATTTCTAAAGTTGCATTTCTATGTGTTCGTAAATAATCTTTTACTTCTACAAACAGTCTATCCTCTTCTTTTCTACAAACTGGACAAACTGGCTTTCCTTCTACGTATTGAAATAACTTTTTGCATGTTCTACATGTTTTAACTTGCATTTTTGTTCCCCTCCTATTTTGTGCTACAGACAACAAATACATATATATTTTCAATATCGTATTGTGTTTTTAGTACTTTTATACATTCTCTTATTGTACTGCCCGTAGTATATATATCATCTACAATTGCAAAATTAGGTTTGCTGATATTTAATATATCGACATCTAACCTTTTTATACTGATAGAATTTTTAATATTTTTTTCTCGCTCTCCCTCTTCACATTCTGACTGAGGTTTGGTGTTTCTGTGCCTTTCTAATATATCGTGCACCGGAACACCAATTTCTGCTCCCAAATGATTTGCCAAGTCTAGTGCTTGATTAAATCCACGTTTTTGAAATCTTTTTTTGGAAACTGGTGTTGGAATGAGGGCATCTATGTCTTTTATCATATCTGCGGAAATATGGTCTGCTAATAACATAGCATATCCATAGCCATATTTCCTTGTGCCACTATATTTCCACCTAAAAATAGATTTTTTTACTGCACCCTTATATCTAAACAAAGATTTGATAATTTTTATTTCAGTTTTTACATCTCCACAGAACATACATTTATCATCTGTTTCTTGTGGAAATAAACATTTTGGACATCTATTTTGAGTTATTATTTTTGTATCACATTTAGCACATATATTGTCACCTAGTTGAATTAGCTTTCTACAAATTATACATTTGTTTGGAAAAACCAATTGCTTTATCAATATATCACCCTTATCTTATAATATCGATATTAACTGTCTTCTAAGACTAGTGTATCTTTTAATTTCACAATTATTATCTACCATTTTATTCATTGTATCTACTATACCTATTCCAACAACCATTTCTTTTGCCCTTGTTACTGCTGTGTATAACAAATTTCTAGTTAACAACATTGGAGGCCCACTGTGGATAGGAATTATCACTACGGGGTACTCACTCCCTTGTGATTTGTGTATTGTTATAGCATATGCCAGCTCTAATTCATCTAACATATTAAATTCATATTCAATTGTCTTGTTGTCATCAAATACTACTATTAATTTTTCCTTCTCCAAATTTATATCAACTATTATTCCGCAGTCACCATTAAATACACCGTTCCCCTCATCAATAGGCATTTTTGTTGGTCCGTAAACTTTCCATGTTGTATTGTAGTTATTTTTTATTTGCATCACTTTATCGCCTTTTCTAAATATGTTTTGGCGATACTCATGTTCTGGCTTATTGGCTGCTGGTGGATTTAGTGCTTGTTGTAACCCTTTGTTTAACTCTGTTATACCAAGCACTCCTTTACGCATTGGGGCTAAAACTTGAATGTCTCGTATTATATCAAGAGATTTATATTTTGGTAATCTCTCTGTAATCAAGTGTACAATTCCATCTTTAACATCATCCGCAAATTGACGTTTCAAAAAGAAAAAATCCGAATCTTTTTCGTTTGATATAGGATGTTCTCCTTTGTTGATTTTATGTGCATTTCTAATTATTGCACTTTGGCTTGCCTGTCTAAAAATTTGTGTCAACTTAACAACAGGAATTTTTTCGCTAGATATAATATCTTTTAATACATTCCCAGGTCCAACAGATGGCAATTGGTCAACGTCACCTATTAATACCATTTTTTGACCCTCAACCAATGCATTTAATATCGCATTCATTAAATTAACATCAACCATAGATACTTCATCTAAAATAAGTATGTCTGTTTCCAGAGGATTATCTTTTCCTCTATTAAAGTATTGCCTATTTTGACCTTCTTTAACGAAATTTATTTCTAATAATCTATGAATAGTTTGTGCCAGCTCACCTGTTGTTTCGCTCATACGTTTTGCGGCTCTTCCCGTTGGTGCTCCAAGCATAAATTCTATGCGTTGTTTTTTTAGCATATGCAGTAAAGCATTTATTGTTGTTGTTTTCCCTGTTCCAGGACCACCTGTTATTATAGATACTCCATTTTCCAACACACATTTAATAGCCTCTTTTTGTTCTTTCACTAGACTAATACCCAAATCTTTTTCTGTTTGCATTAGCTGAACATCAAAATCTTTTTTTAGGTTTGCCTGTTGTATAGAAGACAACTGTATTAGCCTATATGCAATGTTTTCTTCATACTTATAATAATATTTTAAAAATATTGCAACTTGTTCATCATAGGTTTTTATAGTTATGTGTTTTTCTATGTTAAGATCTAATAAAGCATGTTCAACCAAGTCTGTTG
This sequence comes from Epulopiscium sp. Nele67-Bin004, assembly GCA_002007315.1. The sequence goes on along the minus strand of LNZQ01000153.1, from coordinate 12,083 downwards.
GCACTTCTAGTAAATTTCTACACTCTATCATCAATGTATCTTTTGGACAATACGTGTGTCCATTTGTGGCAAATTCATTTAGCGTGTATAATGTGCCTGCCCTTTTATTATTTAAATCATTTTTTTCAATTCCAATATGGCTTGCTATTTCATCAGCACGCTTAAACCCTATGCCTATTATATCTTCAGCAAGTTTATACGGATTGTTTTTAATCACCTCAACACAGCCACTCCCATACTTATCATAAATTTTTACCGCATATGTTGTTGTTATTCCAAATTCTTGCAAAGCAAGTATAGCTACTCTTAGTTCATATTGGTTATGAAATTGCTCTCCAATATTTAAAGCTTTATTTTTGCTTATACCAGTAACTTGAGCAAGTCTAATAGGCTCAGTTTCTATAATTTTAAGTGTATCAAGTCCAAACTGCTTTACTATCCTATTAGCCAGTTTTTCTCCAACACCTTTTATAGAACCTGAGCCTAAATATTTTTCTATCCCTTGCACAGTTTTTGGCAAATTTTTTGTATAACTATTTACCTTTAGTTGTTTTCCATACAAATTATGAGTAGCCCATACGCCAACTATTTCTACTTCTTCACCTGGTTGTATTCCTGGCATAGCACCAACACATGAGATGGTTTCTTTCTCATGTGTAATTGTGCATACTGTGTAGCCGTTTTCTTCATTTTGAAATATTACATTTTCAATAATACCGTTTATTTCTACTTCCATTGTCCCTATACCTCGCTCATTTTTTTATCAATCGAGTAAGTTGCACATATAGTTGGGTTTCATCATAATCAATAGTAGCCTCATCAACCATACTCCCAACTATAGCCAACCCAGACTCTGTTTCTGATTCCCCTGTTAATTCCCAGCAATATTCTTCAATTTCACGTGTTCTTGGATAACTTAAAGATTTTTTCAAATTTGTAACTGCTATATCCATTTTTTCAATATCTTCGGCAACTGCTGTAATTACCACTTTGTCGTCAAAATTTCGTACACCTACTTTGATATTTGTCGATTGGTGTTCAAGCAAAAACATAGTTAGCTCATTTACGATTTTTGAAACTTTTTTGATATTTCGTTTCATCAGTCTTCCCCTTTTCTAAATGCGTCTAACATCGGTCTGCATACCATAGCTATAAGACCAACAGAAAAACCATTGTTATATAACATAAAACCTCCATGCAGTGCACCTGTATTTAACACTAAAAACAAATGCAATATACCTACTATTACTCCTACTATTACTCCAAATTCCCCAGCCATTGGTGCAAGACCTGTGCTAAACAATCCAGCCATAACAACTAGTGATGGGTTGATACTTCTGTTTATTAGTAGTGACGCAATACTTACTCCTAGCATAATAGGAATTCCGTTTTTCGGATGTTTACCAAATGCCGAAAAACCTATGACAGTTAGCAACGCTGTAACAGTTGGTCCATCAAAACAACCACCCATAACTATTACATAGATAACTCCTATTATTCCCATTATTCCCATATTTACCATTGTTAAACCAAACCCTATATGTTGAATAAAATCTGTCACCACTCTACCAGTATGTGAAAAAATTTCTTTGTAACCATCAAAAGTTTTACCATTCAATATATATCCAATTACTATAAGTATTATGCAAAAAGAGATGATTATAACCATCGGTAATGTTGTGTCGCCAGTATACCACCTGCTAACAACAGCGGTATCATATCCAACTCCCTCTAATATTGGATATATAATCGCACTAATTAAACCACACGTTAGACCCATATTATACAAACTATACCCTGAATGAGCCGTCATAATATGTGCCGAAATAGGCGGAATGATAAACCCTAAAAACATTCCTAGTAGTGCCATTAGCACTAGTCCAACCACTGGGTCATACATCTCTTGTTTTACCATTAGATTACATAATGGACTTAATGATGTTGATAACATATTGATAAGAACCACATTTTTGTAATTTATATTGTGATATCTACAATATATTAACCCTCCAACATAAAAAGGCCATACATTAAAAAAGTTTTTCCCCATTAATCCAAATCCTGATACCATAAATAATGCACCTATTATGATACCATTAGGTCTTAAATCTAGCTTATACAAAATGAACATGTTTAGATACCAAATCAAAGCTGCATTTATTAATGCATTACCTATACCAGCTACCTCAAAATAATCTGTTACTAGTGCAACATCCGAAAATACCATTGCTTTCATTCCAACAACAAAATCCTCAGGGGTCGTACACAAAATCCCTATAATCAAAAATATAGTTGGAAATATCGCTAATATCCTATATTTCAACAAAGTTCTAATTTTCGGCACTTGTTTATCATTCGGTATTCTAAAATCCGACTTTTTTATCGTTTCCATTCCTCGCCTCCTCTCCTCTTATATTGTATCTTATATTAATGTAAAAAAAAAGAGCTTTGTAAGCTCTTTTGTTAAAATTTAAGATTTATTTGATATATTGTTTTAATTCATCCGCTTTATCTGTTTGTTCCCAAGGTAAATTTATATCATTTCTACCAAAGTGACCATACGCAGCTGTTGGTTTATAAATAGGACGTCTTAAGTCTAACATTTTTATTATTCCTGCTGGACGTAAATCAAAATGTTTTCTAACAATAGCTTCAAGTTCATCATCTGCTATCACACCAGTTCCGTGTGTGTTTACCAAAATAGATACTGGTTGTGCAACACCTATAGCATATGCAACTTCAATTTCACACCAACTTGCAAGCCCTGATGCAACAATATTTTTTGCAACATATCTCGCCGCATAAGCTCCAGAACGGTCAACTTTTGTTGGGTCTTTTCCTGAGAATGCCCCACCACCGTGGCTTCCATATCCACCATATGTGTCAACGATAATTTTACGTCCTGTAAGCCCAGCATCACCTACCGGTCCACCAATTACAAAGCGTCCTGTTGGATTTATATAATACTTAGTTTCATCATCTAATAACTCAGCTGGAAGAACTGCTTTAACAACATGTTCTTTTAAGTCTTTTTCAATTTGTTCTTGTGAAACTTCTTCTGCGTGTTGAGTTGATAATACAACCGCTTCAATTCTACTTGGCACGCCGTCATTATACTCAACTGTAACTTGTGCTTTACCGTCTGGACGTAAATAATCTAACTGCCCACTTTTACGTACAGCTGATAATTGTTTTGTTAAACGGTGTGCAAGATATATAGGCATAGGCATAAGTACATCTGTTTCGTTGCAAGCAAAACCAAACATCATACCTTGATCCCCTGCTCCAATTGCTTCAATTGCACTATCGTCCATTTCGCCTGTTCTTGCCTCAAGAGCTTTATCAACTCCCATTGCGATATCTGGTGACTGCTCATCAAGCGATACCATAACCCCGCATGTGTGACCATCAAATCCAAACTTAGGATCGTTATATCCTATTTCATTTATTGTATCACGTGCAATTTTGTTTATATCTACATAACAATTTGTTGTTATTTCACCCATAACCAAAACCAATCCTGTTGTTACAGCAGTTTCGCATGCAACTCTCGCCATTGGGTCTTTTGCATATATTGCGTCAAGCACCGAATCCGAAATTTGGTCTGCAATTTTGTCTGGGTGTCCTTCTGTTACTGATTCAGATGTGAAAAATCTTTTAGCCACTTACTATACCTCGCTTTCAAATATTTGTGTTGTTTGTTCTGGTGTCATTTGTTGTGACATTTGTTGGTACATCATACTAGCAATACCTATCCCGCCTGCCTTAACCATCTCATCAACTTGAACGTCAATTAAATAATCTTCAAACATAACTTCATAATCCCCTTTTGGGATAAGTGAGTTGTCCGAGTTTACCATAGAATTTTTAAGTTGTTTGTACACCATGCTAAGCAAATAACTTTCCATTTGCTCTGTCGCTTCTCTTAACTCGTCGTCCTCTGCATTTTCCATCGCTTGTTCTAATACATTTTGAAAACCTTGTGCCGCTTCTGCTTGTGTTTGAGTTTGGATTAAATCAGTTGATTGTAGTAAAGAATTAATATTTCCTATTGCCATATAACTCTACCTCCTAGTTTATAATCGTTTTAGTTGGTTAGCTTGTTGCAACATTTCATCTGCCGTCTGAATTGATGTTGAATTTAGCTCATACGCACGTTGTGCCACTATTAGGTTAACCATCTCGGTTGCAATATTAACGTTTGATGCCTCAAGAACTCCTGTTCTAATTGTACTTCTAACCAAGCCATCAACTTCACCTTCAAGTAACGGTTCACCTGATGCCGCAGTTACTCCGTATTGGTTTCCACCTAATGCCGAAAGACCTTGTGGATTTGCAAACTGTACAATCATAAGACTACCTAAATCTAGTGTTGTATTTGTCTCTCTATCAAGATAATACATATTTCCCAAATCGTCAACACCAAAATTTGCCAGATTCATATCTGGTTCAAAAATTATTGGTTCGCCTTCAGCTGATAAAACAGGATATCCATTTGAAGTTACAAGAGCAGTTCCGCCACCTTCGATATAGGATAACCTAAAACTTCCATCTCTAGTATATGTAACTTCTTCACCGTTTAAAACAGAGAAAAAGCCATTTCCTTGTATTGCCATGTCTGTTACTAGGTCAGTTGTAATAAATGTTCCTTGCGAAAAACTTCTGTCAGTTGTCCCAACGCGCACCCCGTGTCCAACTTGTAACGGTGTTGGGTTATTTGATGCTGCTATTTGCTCATCTGTCTGTAAGTTTTGATATAATAAACTTTTGAAGTTTACGCTCTCTTGTTTATAACCTGTTGTATTTACGTTTGCTAAGTTGTTTGAAATTGTGTCAACTTGAATTTGTTGTGCTGCCATACCAGACGCTGCTGTCCAAAGTGATCTCATCATAATTAAAATCCTCCCTTATAATCGCTAATTATTATTTTCTCTATGCTCTACCAACTTCATTTATTGCTTTATTTAATAAGTCGTCATGAACTTGAACTAGTTTTTGACTTGCTTCATACGACCTAGATACAGTTATCATATCAACCATACCCTGAACTACGTTTACATTTGATGCCTCCAAATAGCTACTAATAACTAGTGCATCAGACTCTTCTAGTTGTGCTGTGCCTAACGCAAATAAGTCATCTGTACGTTTCTCAAGAAGTTGTGGGTCATCCACATTTACAACTCTTATAGTGTCAATAAATTCACCACCAAAGTACACATCACCATTTTCTCGAATATCTAAAGATGCTTCAACATTTAATACACCATCTTCAATATCTTCCATAACCTGAATTGGTCCTTCAAGTCCCATAACTGCATAACCTTCTTGGGTCACAAGTTGCGAATATTGATTTATTTCAAATGCTCCATCTCGTGTATACATTTCTTCTGCACCTGTATCAATTACAAAAAAACCATCGCCCTGTAGTGCCAAGTCAGTTTTTGATGTCGTCATAATCAATGAACCTTGTGCAAACTGTGTATAAACATCTGATACTTTTACACCAAATGACATATATCCAACGTCAACTAATGGTTTAATATCCTGATTTGTGCCTCCAAGACGTTTGATTAATACATCTTCAAATGATTCTGCTACAACTACATCTTTTTTATATCCTGTCGTATTTGTGTTAGCCAAGTCGTTTGATATAGCATCCATTCTAGCCGTTTGGAGTAACATACCAGTGCTTGCCATATATAATCCTCTTACCATATTCGTTTCCTCTTTCTCATGTTATGGTTGTACTCTATAAATAATCCTGTTCCTATTGCCACACAGTTTAATGTATCTGGTGCGACAGTTGCCGTTATTCCTACTCTGTCAAAAATGGCATCACCAAGTCCGTATAACAAGCTACCTCCCCCAGTTAACACCATTCCTTTGTCTGATATATCGGCAGCAAGTTCAGGTGGTGTTAGTTCTAATACGCTATAAACTGCCTCAACTATCATTTCAACAACTTCTTTTGTCGATTCAACAACTTCTGTTGAAGTAATTTCTATAGCCTTTGGTAGTCCATCAACGACACTTCTACCTCTAACTTCCATACTGACAGGTTGGGGTCTATCTCTAGCTCCACCAATTTGAATTTTTATGACTTCAGCAGTTGGTTCACCAATCAAAATATTATATTTTTTCCTTATAAATTTTACTATTGCCTCATCAAAATTGTCACCTGCAATTTTTATAGATTGTTTTATAACTTCTCCACCAAGAGAAATAACGGCAACGTCTGACGTGCCCCCACCTATATCAACAATCATATTACCACAAGGCTTTGATATATCTATATTGGCACCTATTGCTGCGGCAACAGGTTCTTCAATAATCTCAACTTTACGTGCTCCTGCTTGCCTAGTTGCGTCTTCTACTGCCTTGCGTTCAACTTCCGTTACGCCACTCGGTACGCATACTGCAATACGTGGCTTTACAAGTTTGTTTCCGATAGCCTTCTTTATAAAATATTTTAGCATTTGTTCTGTTGCATCATAATCTGAAATTACGCCACAACGTAATGGTCTAATTACTTTTATAGTTGGAGGTGCTTTTCCTATCATTTTTTTTGCGTCTTCACCAATTGCTACAACTTCTCCTGTTGCTTTTCTTATTGCCACAACTGATGGTTCGTTTAATACAATTCCTTGTCCTCGATTGTAAATTAATACAGCTGCCGTCCCTAAATCTATGCCTATGTCTGTGCTTTTAAAAAACATCGGGTCCTCCTTTTACTGATTAGTTTTTGCATTTTTGGATATAATATAATCAAAAAATCCAAAAACTATAATTTGCCTTGCTTTACATAATTTAATAAATTTTACTCTTCTTGCTGTTCTTCACTAACTGATGTTGATACTACTTGTTTTTCTTCTATGAATGGTGTTTGTGCTACTTGATTTTTTGCATTATCTATTAATATTCTCATCCATTGACGTTTATCTTTAGATTTTGTTTCTCGATTTATATGTTTATTCATAATCAGTGCATTAAATTCTGCACCTACAAGTATAATAAACCCCTGAGTATATAACCATATAATGAGTACAAATATTCCTCCTAAACTTCCATACATCGCCCCATAGTTGCTATAATAATCAACATAATGTGCAAAAAGCACCGAAAATATATGCCACATTATAACCGTAAAAAATACAGCTGGCCATAATCTTCGTGAACGAATATGCCTTCTTGGAATAACTCTGTGTATACAAAATGCTCCTAGCAATAATACTATCAGCGAAATTAAAAAACGGCTTATATCCCAAATAATTTGATAATAACTTGGATATCTATGCAAAATTAATCCTAAAACATAAGAACCTAATTGACTTCCAAATATCAGTAATACTATCATTGCAATTATTAAAAATGCTAATAATAAAGAATATACCATCGAAACTAACCTTTTAATAACTGGGTTTCTCTTATCATCTACTCTATATGCCTTATATATTCCTTTAATTAGTACATTTACAGCAGCTGATGTTGACCAGAGCGACAAAGCAGCCCCTACATATATACTACTGGTGCTACGACCTTCAACCATTTGTTCTATCGTGCCTTGTACAATAGATGCTACAATATCTGGCACTATTTCATCAATATATTCAAGTAACAGCTGCCAATCTATTTGGGCATAAGAAAGCATATTTGTTAGCATAAGTAAAAATGGAAATATAGCTAATATCCAATAATACGTCATTTGTGCACTTCTAGGACCTGCTTCATGAGCTAGAGCATTATCTTTTAGTAGCTTGCAAAACTTTATAAACTTTTTCACGTTATACCCACTTTCTAATTGGTATACAAAAATCTAGTAAACACCAAGTGCTCACTAGACCATTGTACGTTATTTCGATTTGTTGTCTATTTCATCAGCTTGCTTTCTCAAACTATCTAATTTCTTTTTGAGTTTTACTCTCATACCTTGTTTTTCAGGCTCTGGTAATCTATTGTTTAATACATTAACAACTAATACTCCTGCCATCTCAACTTTAACTTGCTTTTTTACTGGCAATACGTCATACACAGTGTCATCACACAACAATGTTTGAACTTGTGGTCCAACTTTGGCAATTATAACAGGCACTTTACGTTTTTGTTGCCTTTTTGGAATCTGTTCTTTGACGTACTTTGGTATTTTTAAGTTGTCTAATGTATCTTTCTTCTTATCAATTACAAATATTTGCATAGATTGTTTGTGTTGGTTTATAAGCTCTTGTTGTTGCTCATATTGACCTTGCAGTTTTCTGCCCCACACAAATAACCCAGCGAATATCGCACCAATTATTACAACCCAAATTAGTACTACCATCCACGTACTCATACCAGCTATCGCCTCCTCTTGATGTTTTAAAATAGTATATCATATACAAAAGTATTAGACTACCCCTATTTGTATCTCATTATCGTGAATAAAGAACTTTACCCTACCTCTATCCTTTGTAATTTTCCTAGTTTTGTCTCCAATAATCAAGGTTGTTCCGTTGTATATATTTTCATTCACAACAATTACACCGTTAGAACCATTTTTTATAACAACTTTTATCTTCTGCATTTTATTTTGTATCATAAGTATTTCTCTATTGAGTGCTTGTTTTAAATCATACGTTTTATCCAATAATTCAAGTTTATCTTTTGGCAAATAGCTTTTTTTAGACTCCAAAAACTTTATAGCTTTGTTTGCATTATCAAGATTTGTTGTAGCTTGCTTATATTCAGCAATAACTTCTTGATAACTGTCAATAATAGCTTGAGTTACCCCAATTCTAACATTTGTTGGGACACCCATTGCTGAACCTAACTTATTTAAGTATACACTCTTATATGCAACAACTTCTCCACCAATTATAAGACCTTTACCTTTGTCTACTCTTACACTTCCACGGCAATATACCCTGCTATGTAAAATAGCTTCAGTTAAAACATCTTCCCCAGCAGTTACTTCGGAGTGCTCTATAAATTTACTCATTACAGTTTTTTGTGCTTTAAGGACAGCTTTGTCTTTTCCTTTTACTCCTAACGCAATGACAATACTTCCGCCAGATTCAATATTTGCAGCCTCAACAGCCCCTCTAATATCAATATCTCCACCTGCTTTAACGCTATAACCTTCTTTAATACCACCTTCAATTATAACGCTACCTATAAAATCTATGTTACCTGTTGCTGGACCCACTTCTTTTAGTGTCAACACCTGTTTAACTTCAATTTTACCATTATCCGTTACAACTTGACCATCAACACCTGCTATCATAGTTAATTCATCTGGCAAAGTTATTACATTTTTACCTGGTGGCAGCCTAGTATCTTTACCCCAAATAGCAGGTATTTCTTCACCCAAAATATTTGTCCCAACTTCGCCCAAAGTTGCAGGCGTCTTTGTTACAACAACTTCGTTTTGCTGTACGCAAACTATAAGATGCAAGTTTTTAAAATCAACTTTTCCATCGTCATCTATGTCAGGTACACCTTTGTTTTGTTCATCTGTTATATACTTTAGCTTTGCTTCTTCACCTTGTGTCGGCTTTGTTCCTCTTGCTATTGTGTACCTAACATTTGGGGCCATCTTATCTAGTGCATCATATATAGCATCTTCATCTATACCATACACAATTTCTTGCTCTTCTAACAGTGCATCTATATCGGATTTTACTACTACTCCTATTTCTTCTGTAGATGTAAACGGCTTAAACATAACTGTTGCCATCATTTTATCCACACTGATATCTACAACTGGTTTAAAACCTTGGTGTTCCGCTGGTTTTTCTGCCACTTTTACTTCTTGTTTTTCTTCCATAAATATCACCCCACTTATTGTTAGATTTCTTGTAATAGTTCTTTTACATAGTCCTCTATATATTTCGGTAAATTTTTAATTTCTTCTTTAGATAAGTCAGAAAGGTGTACAGGTTTCCCGATATTTACAAATACAGTGGCTGGCTTTATCTTCTTACCATTCTTCTCAAAAATAAGTTCTGTATTTTTTATAGCGATAGGTACAATACTACATTTAGATTTTGTTGCTAATTTAAAAGTACCTGCTTTAAATTCACCAACATTACCATCTTTACTTCTTGTTCCTTCTGGAAATACAATTACGGATTGACCTGCTTTTAATTCTTCAATGCCTTTTTGAATAGACAACATAGATTTTCTGATATCATCTCTATCCATATAAATGCTACCAATAGCTTCAAACCAAGTGCTAACGATAGGCATTTTTTTTATGTCGTCTTTTCCTATATAAATCAACGGATCATCTATAACCATAGCTGTAACAGGGGCATCAAAAAAACCTAAGTGATTTGACATATACAAAACACCGCCCCCTACACCTTCAAGGTTTTCTTCACCCTTAATTATTACTTTTGAGCCAGATGCTTTAACTACACCACGGCTAAAACTTTGCATTATACGGTAAATTTTTTCACCATAAATTTTCTTTTGTTGCGTGTCAAGCTCTTTATCGTCAACCCTATATTTGCGGCGCCCATTGGTATTGATTATATAATGCCAACACATAAATAGTACAACTAAAATACCTCTTATCATATCTCACCTTTTCTATACTCATTGAGCATTCGCTCTTTTAGATAATATAAGTCATCCGATAAATCAACTGGTAAAACTTCAGGATTTGTTAGACGTTTAAATTCATCCCACAAAGTATCCAGCTCTTGTTTTGCATATTCTCTAATTTCCATTACAGATGGGCATTTATATATGCATTTTCCTTTTCTAAACACAGGTACTAACAATTCACGAATTGTATATTTTCCACCCACAAGTCGCATTTTTTTCCACCTTGCATTTTGATCACGAATTACCCAGTCACCATCTTCATTAAACGTTTCATCAGATAATGCAATAACATCTGCTTTTATCTTTTTTGTTTCATTGTCGTATACTCTAATGATTTTTTTTACACCTGGATTTGTTACTTTGTGTATGTTGTCAGAAATTTTAATTTTAGGAATAAGATTGCCTTTTTCATCTTTTTCAGCAGCAATTTTGTATACACCACCAAATGCAGGACAATCATCTGAAGTTATAAGCTTTGTGCCCACACCCCAAATATCAATTTGTGCACCTTGTCTTTTTAGATCAATAATCAAATATTCGTCTAAATCACTTGACGCACTTATTATTGCGTCTTGGTGACCTGCCTCATCAAGCATTTCTCTTGCTTTTTTTGAAATATACGCTAAATCCCCACTATCTAAACGTATACCATATGTTCCATTTAATAGATTTTGTTGTTTCATTGTATTAAATACTTTTATTGCATTTGCAACACCAGAATTTAAGGTATCGTATGTGTCAACCAACAAAATTGCTTTTGATGGAAATGTATCTGCATATGTTTTAAAAGCATCTATTTCATTATCAAAATTCATTACCCAGCTATGTGCATGGGTGCCTGATACTGGTACATCAAAATGATATCCTGCAAGCACATTTGATGTACCATGGCAACCTCCAATAATTGCAGCTCTAGCTCCATATATCCCTGCGTCTGGTCCTTGGGCACGTCTTAACCCAAATTCCAAAACTGTGTCATTTTCAGCAGCACTAACTACACGGCTGGCTTTTGTTGCAATTAGACTTTGATGGTTGATAATATTTAGTATCATAGTTTCAACAAGTTGAGCTTCAAGTATCGGTCCTGTTATTCTTATAAGTGGCTCCATCGGAAAAACAACTGTTCCTTCTTCTATTGCGTCAATATCACCACTAAATCTTAGATTTGTTAAATAGTCCAAAAAGTCTGGTGTAAACAAATTTAGACTTTCCAAATAGTCTATATCCGAAGATGTAAACTCTAAGTTTTGAATATAGTCTATAACTTGCTCTAGTCCTGCACAAATAGCATATCCATTATTTGATGGATTTTTTCGATAAAACATTTCAAACACAACTTCTCGATTATACATTCTATTGCTAAAATAGCCTTGCATCATAGTTAGTTGATACAAGTCTGTTAGTAGAGTTAAATTTCTGTACATGTCTATTTCCTTCTTCCTAAATCAAACTTATACCTAAATTATACCATAACTTTTGTATCTAAGCACCTATTTTTT
>LNZQ01000152.1 GCA_002007315.1 Epulopiscium sp. Nele67-Bin004 | reverse complement strand
AAAGACATACTGGATAGAGTATCAGCACTATGGAGTGATAGCTAGTAAGTAGATATACACTACACTAGATAGAGGTATACACATATATATAGCATAGCCACCCATTAGTATTCTTTGCATAAGACAGTAGTGTCGCAGCATAGCTGACTCGCTACTCTCTAAACGAAAAAGCCCACACCCATTTAGGGGCTTTGGAGTTGGAGCAGAGAATACGTTGTCAATCTTTAAATATCGTCTAACATAAAAAATTAACCGCACTATATAATGCGGTTAATTTTGATTATTCACTTATGGTATCGCGCAGTGTTATAATTAACTTAGGATTAGAATGCTCATTATGAATTTTTTTAAATTCCTTCATGTCGTTTTTATGCATAAACACTTTATACACACCCCAATTCCCATATTTGGCAATATCCCTATATTTTTTGTAATTGTCAGATTCTTCAAATGCTTGCAGAGCGGCGGAATCCTCGATAGTGATAAAATCCAAATCAGATGTGTTTATGGTTTGAATCAGTTTAGAGCGATTTTGTTTTTCAATCTCATTTATTCTTGCCTCAGCATAACTTGTGAATATTCCGCTCACCGAATCAATTTTGAAAGCACTGTATCCCATTTTGTAAGGCACATAAAGATATCCGTATCGCGCTTTATTGTCTTGATAAAATTTCACAGCCACCCAAGAACTGCCTGTTTTTGTACGGTAGCCTTTATTTTTCAGCACTTGCCCTTTAGGCGCTGCAGCCAAAATATAATCTATATTGTTAATATCACGCATTTGCGGGATTTTTCTGTAAATATATTCTTCACCTGTAAGCATAATATATGAGTTTTGATGGGCTGTTATGATATTGTTGAAGTAAGTCCCGAAATCATAACGATATATCGTAGCCAAATTTAACATATTGGCTCCTGAAAAAAACACAAATTTCAAAACAAAGAAAGCAGCCACCAAAATCACACCAATACCGACTAATAAATCTTTCGTACTACCGCTTCTTGAAGACCCAGATGACTTGGACGAAGATTTAGATGATGAATTTGCTTTAGGGGTATTGTCAGCCAATAATCTCCAAGTATGTGAACCACCTGAAGGACAGTCTTGAGGAAATGGTGTAGATTTAGTCACTACCTGAGTGCCGCATTTTGCACATGAATAAGACTTATGCCCCACTGTTCCTAATTCTCTCCAGATATGTCCATCACCTGAGGGACAAGATGCGGGTATTGGCATAGATTGGCTCTTTATCGGTAGGTTTCCGCATTTTTTACATTGCCATACTTTCATTTTTTGCTCCTTATAAAATTGATTGTTGTATTTACGTATCGCCGTAATTTATTTTCCATTTATATTGATACTATTCAAGGATTTCTTTTATTTTGTTTTTTATATCTTGTGTCAACGGCTCTATATCTGCACTTTGCACAGTATCGTCTTCTTCAAAATATTTATGAAAAACAAAATCCAAAATCTCTCCATAGCCGTAATTTTTATCAAAACTTTGCTTAAAGCCTAATTTTTTCAACTTTTCGGAATGTTCTAAATTGTCTGTATAAAGCCACATACTACCGAATCCATACCCTAAAGCATAATCTGAAAAATATAAGTACCAGTCATGATTGTAAAGGCTCAAATCTGTTATATCATTGCTGTACTTCAAATCATAAGCAATATTGCTGTCTTTTAAGAATTGCATGACATTATTGTATACAACAGCCCCATTTAAATGACACAAATACCCCTTATAGCTGTCAAAATTTTTGAAATCGTTGATTAGGCAGCCGGCGAGCTTGCAGAATGAGTCTGACACTTTTGCGGTGTCATCAAAATAATACACACCACCCCCATATTCCTCGCTGACTTCGATAGCTTTCAAATCTTTATGGTCGCTTATATATTTTTGCAAATCAAAAGAGCCGCACTCTTCTCCTTGAAGACTCAAGCCAATCCAAACCTCATAATTATTATCTATCTGCCATTCTGTCTGCCATTCTGTCTGCCTATCTATCTGCCAAGCCAGATACAAATCGCAATCTTCCTTAGATTCATACACACATATAGAAAATCCCACCCAGTATACGGAGCTTGCAAGTATATTTGTGATTTGCTGTTTCAAATCCGTAATGGGATTATTGTGGATTTTATCCTCATATATATCTGTATAAGATATGAATATTTTATCTTTTGAAATTTTTCCGGAGAGCATATTGTACTCTTCGATTAAGCGGTTGCGTTTTTCAATCATCTCTACAATACTGTTTATATATCCGTCATCATCGTCTTCAAGTTCTTGTAACTGTTGCAAGCTTATATTATTTGTATCAATATAATTAAAAATATCCAGATATGTTCTTTCCCATAGTTTGTGCATACTTCTTTCGTCGCCTATGTTGTTGTAAACCGTATCCAAATACATTTTTACGCCTGATTCCAGAGTAGCCAAACCTTTCTCGCCTTTGATTTTGAGTAAACAATCATCAAGCCAATTAGCTATATCTCTATATGATATGCAGATAACACTATTTTTATCAAGCGTTGTACCACTATATATCAAGCTCTCTTCAGTAGGTTCTTCCCCTTCCAAAGATAGGTATACTATGTGTTTGTTACCGGCTGGGTTCTGACGGTAGTACTTAGCCAGCTGTCCTGCATCTAACCTTGCATTAACTTTATTTTCTATCAATATAGAAGTTTCACTGTCCAGCTTTATCTCTATATCTATACGCCCGCTCTTTTCGCCCTCACCTCCTTTAGTATGGGATTCTGTTATAACTTCCACCTCATCTATGTTATATTTCAAATCCAGTTCCAATACATTTTCCAAAAATTTTCTAAAAAACAAAGTTTTGTGCTTGCCTTTTTTGCAGTATGGATTGTCGTCTTTTACATTCAACAGCTCTGCTATAATTTTGCTGTTTTGAGGCTCTAAATGCTCTCCCCAAAATCCCAGCGGATTAAAATAGGTAATATCCCCCGCATGATTTTTCTCGATAATAGCAAGAATGTCTTTTCTTAAATCTTTCATAATATTTCTCCTTTAAATGAATTTATATTTGTAATTAGTTTTTAAGCATGAAAAAGCCCGCAGTACACAAATACTACGGGCTTGGGTTTGGAGATAAAGCAAATAAAATACTCATAGCATTTGTATTTGCTTACTATCTTCGTAGACTAATAGCCATTATTTTATCTAATAACTTATACTCCCTAGATATACAAACACTATGAGTGTTATTGTATCACCTTAGGGAGATAAGTTATGAAGAAACAAGCAAGTCCACACGCTTTTAAAACAAAAAAGAATTATCCACGATGAATAATCCTATCCTTTATTTCAAAGCATAAGATAAAATGCAGGCTGTTTTCACAGACTACAGAAATTTAGGCAACTATATACCTATTGACCCTATATTCTGCTTTAAAATCTAAATTTAATATCTTTATTATTGTTGATTTTTGATATTAAATACGACATCGGTCTATCCCCTTTTATATTATTACAATTATGACATAATAATTGTAGATTCTCTTTAGAATCTGACCCACCTTTTGCTTGAGGGTAGATGTGGTCTATTGTAAGATTATTAATTTGAAATGATACCTTACAACCGTTACAAATACTTTGTTGATGTCCATAAAGATACTTTTTATATTCTTGTTTTTCTTTTTTAGATAACTCTTCTTGGTCTGTTCTTAATGGTGGTTCTTCTTGATATTCTACTTTTACAAATAATGAATTTTTAGATTCTATCTCGCTTTCTAGTCGTTGTTTTACAAGCCTATAAGCATTCTCACTTATGTCAATCCCTATCCATTCTCTACCCAGTTTTTCAGCGGCGACACAAGTAGTCGCACACCCACAAAATGGGTCTAAAACAATACCGTCTTGAGAGCATGAGGCTTGAATAATACGTTCTATTAATGGTACAGGTTTTTGAGTTGCATACCCTGTGCGTTCGCCACCAACTTGATTTATGGGTTTTATATCGTACCACACTGTACCTAAAGCAAGCCCTTTTGTTTCATCAAGATAGCGGATTAATTGTTTTTTACCGTTTTTAGTAGTGTAAATACGCCCCTGCGACTCAAATTTATCAATACTTTCTTGACTATAATTACCTAAAGGGGTATAACGACTATAAATCCTCCCATTAGAATCTATGTGTTTGAATTTATTATGCTTAGAATTTAAATCATAAGGTTTATATACTTGATTATAATAGTAGTTGTCGGTTTTTGTGTAAAAAAGAATATTATCAATATTTTTACCAAATTGTTTGGATGAGGCTTTTCCTCCTTTAACAGGACTGCGTTCCCAAACAATATCATTTCTAAAATTCTTATGTCCGAAAATAACATCCATAAGCAGTTTTATGTAATGCCCTATAGTGCTATCGCAATGAAAATAAATAGAACCTGTATCTTTGAGTATACGCTTCATTTCTAGCAAACGCAAAGCTATATAAGTAAGATAGTATTTATTGCTTTTATCCCCTATACTTCCTACAAGTTTTAAAAAATCATGCAATTCTTTATGCTCTGATTCAAGCAAAATTATTTCTATGTTTTTAATATCATCAACATTCCAATAATCTTTAAAACTTGCTCCCTCACTACTGCTACCAATAATTCCAAAGAAATTTTGATTCTTATTGAATGGAGGGTCAAGATAGATAAGGTCTATTGAGTTATCGTTAAACCCCTTGAGAATGTCTATATTATCTCCGCAGAATATAGACCTGTTTTGAATAGTTGATTGACGTTGACTTGTCTGTCTGTCTGTCTGTCTGTCATATTATACACACCTTTTCGTATTTGTCAAGTTTTATTCAGTATCGGCAAATAATAACTTATGATAAGTATTTAAATCTTTTTGCTTTCGTACCGTACTCTTAAACTTTTCAAGTGAATCAGATACTTCCATTATTGCCAATACTCGGATTATTTGTGTTTTTAATTGGACTTTTCCAAACTCTGTAAGCCATTGATGAAATCTAGCTTTTCTTTCCCCTGTATCAGTAATATTAAGCTTATTAAGTTCTTCTTTTACAATTCCCTTTTCAATAGGCTCATATATATATTGGTTGATAAATTTACCATAATATTTTGGACGTGCATTAGGCTTTGTATCTTCGTTATCATACAATCTATCTAATTGATTAAAAAACTCATCAGGAAACGTTTTAATCCATTCACGAAGTCCCTCATCGATATATTGTGCTAATATATATCTTAATGCGTCGTGCTTTCTATCATATTGATAACCTGTTGCCTCATCTACAAGGGCTATGATTCCAACTTTAGCTAAAGACCGCACTAAAATTTCACATTGTTTTGCAATGATAAGTTGCCTTGCGGTTGTTAGTTTCTCCTCATCTCTTGCCTTTAATATAACTTCACATATTTCAGGTATTAATTCAGCTCTATATCCTACTATTTTTCTATTGCCTACTCTCATTTCAATAGGTTCAAGTGCGGCCCTATTGAAATCTTGGTCTAGCAAGGATTGAAACCATTGAAACCTTAAAAAGCGGCCCCATCTACTTCCTGAAGAATCTGAATCATCTGCAACTTTCATAACGTCTTGTAATCGTCTTGAGGCTAAAACTCTTATTCCGCTTTCTGTAACATAACAAGTTGTATCTACTCCAGCAAGATTGAGAATACCCTCATATTTTGGTATGATAGGTTTATTGACTTGAATTTTATTACTAGGATTGTAATTTGCTATGTCGTTTAATGCTGTATTAAACTCTTTTGTAATTCTAAAATTTTCTTTACCCATATTACTCCCCGATTAACACAGAATAAGGTAATCTTTTACCAATACTGTTTTTCAGTATAGAGTTCATGATTATACTAGGTTTATCTGTTTTATGATTATATCTATGAGTAAATTCTTGTAAGTATCTATTGAGATGTTTAGGACTGATATAATGATATATTCCTACAACACTTCTTTTTACTAAGCTCCAAAATCCCTCTATTGTGTTTGTGTGAACATCCCCACTTACATATTGATTGTGTGAATGTTTTACAATATAATGAGGATATACTAATTGAGCATACCCTTTATGTTCATCAGTAAATACGATTGATTCAACAGCAACATTATCTTTTACAAATCTTTCAAGTGTTGTTGATTTAGTATCATCAATATGAAATGCTCTAACATTACCACCTCTTTGAACCATGCCTAAAACAATTTCTTTTCCAACTACACCACGACCTAAATTTTGTTTTTTAGAATTATGCTTATTGCTTTCTTTACCACCGATATAAGTTTCGTCTACTTCTATAATTCCATTTAGCTTATTTTGGGATTCTCCAATAACAGCCTCTCTAATTCTATGTATCATATACCAAGCAGATTTTTGAGTTATACCTAGTTCTTTAGATAATTGAATAGATGATATGCCTTTTTTAGTTGTTGACAATAAGAAAATAGCAACAAACCATTTTTTGAGAGATATTTTAGAATTTTCAAATATTGTACCGACTTTAACAGTAAACTTATTGCCACAGCAAGAACATTTATATCTATTATCAGACATAGTATAAACCTTATTGTGTTGACAGTAAGGGCAAACAGGTTTTCCATTCCAACGAATATGGGAAAAATATTCTTGACAATCTTTTTCACTTTTGAAGTATTCTGTTAATTCTAATAAACTTTTAAAATTTTGTAACATAAAAAACCTCTCTTATATATTAAGTATAATACATATTGATAGGTCTGTCAAGTATATTAACAAATATTTTTAATTTATTTTATAGGGTCAATAAATATATAGTTGCCAAAAAAAATTACATCAGACAATGTATGTATAGTTGTTGAAGATTTAGTGAATATAATAAGCTGTAATAATACATATGACAAAACGAATAAGAAAAGAATTCCCTCGGAATATAATTTAGCTCGTAAATATAAAACAGTAAGAGGTATAACGGAGGAGGGGATATCTGAATTTGTTATTTCCAAATCTGAAGCTTTGATTGCAAATATACTGTATAGTTGGGGTTTACCATATTCATATGAGCAACAGTATACTCTAAATAAAGAAAGAACATTTAAACCAGATTTCACACTGCACTTAGATAATAATATCACAATAATATGGGAACATTGGGGGGTAATAAATATGCCTGAATATGAAAAATATAAGAAAGATAAAAAGAATCAATATAACAGTCAAGATAATTTATTGTTAATAGAAGATAGCGATCAAGATATTTGCATTGAGCATAAAAAGTTAGAAGTTAATTGCCACTATCTGATTTATACATATGATATAAAAGATGAAATATTGGATAATTCAAAGGAATTTCTGCAAACAAAAAAACCACAATTTGATGCACATCGGATAGATAATAAAAGCACATTTTAATCTGTGTTTTTGCCCAAAACTTCACACGTTGGCTTATTGGCTTGTGACTGGCAGTGGCAGTGTTAGCAGTTGTGCTAACGTAAACTCTCACTCTTTGTATCAATCAGTCTGCTCTGAATTGAAGGTGTCAGAGGTTTTTTTTGCCGGGTTTTGCCGATTTGCTTTTGCCTGCAGTCATTTGAATCTCACACTGTTGTAAAGCGTGCAGACATTGCCCCCTTCAGCAGAGGAATGTTAAAACACATCATAAGTGACACATACAAGTCAAGATTTGACACTTGGGAGACATACATTTAAGAAAAATGCTTTTTGAGTTGGGGGGTCATTAACAGACATAAGACTGATCCCCATACTCTCATCCCACTTGTGTGGAAAAATATAATATCATAACACCTGAACAAAAGAGAGAAAGTAAAAACCTTTAGTCCTAGAATTGAAAGCACCAGTATTAACTGTTAAGATTAGAATCACAATCGATTTTTGCTTTGGCGACGACACAGCAGCGACTTCATTCTTCTGAACAGCCTTGTTGTAAAGAGACATTTCATCAATATTTAGAGCTGAAATCTGACAAGATGAACAATAAAAACAAAGCATTTCTCAGATTGTTCTGTACTGCAAGGTTACAAATGAAGACAAGTTGTTTTTTGAGGCTGTTTATGTAAAACCAGCGGCGTGAAAGCAAATACAAACAAGGATAATGAAAACAAAGGAGCCAAAGAATTTTCTCTGTTCGAACATCAACACCTAAAAAAATGAGTTTCTTCAACACTGAACATGTTTTCCAACAGATCTGTTTTTAGTGACCTAAAGCTGTGTTTGTGTGTGAACAAAAGGCCAAATACATAGAAAATAAAATTTTAAAAAACTGAACTTGGGCTGATTCTGAAGTAACTTTATGACCTGACTCTACTCCACTTTCAGCAACAACTAATGCAGCCTTTACCATTGTCGTGGACTATTTAAGCTGCCAGAATTGTTGTGTTGCTCACTGCAAATATTTCCATAACCAGTCCTAGTTCACAGTGAATGATGAACTAAACACATTTGGACAGAAAGTAAGTGGAATGATCATCTGCACTGTGAATAGTCAGGCAAAGTAGTTGAACTATTTGTGCAGATTATTGCGGATGTTGCGCTGGACAAGCTTCAGAGAATAATGTTTAGACAGTACATGTGTTACAAATATATCACAAGTACTTACGACCAGCAATCTAACTGGTCAACAAGATATTTATAATGTGCTTAAATCAGCATGACAGCAAGCCTTACTCATCATTAAAAATATTACTTGACGTATTCATGGCATCCATGCCGACAGGTGCTTCCCTCCTGCTCCCGTCTGTGCAGAAAGTTAGAGAGCAACTAGTTGTGACTGCAGTGAAAATGTGTTTAAAAGGTTAAAGACTAACAAATACAGACTGACACTGAAAACTTTGTTGAATGAAATCCTGATTTAAACTTTTTCAAGTGATTACATCAGTCTTGTTTCATGTAATTGTAACTTTTGGGGTTTTTAACACAGTTAATATATGAGTAAGATTTTTTGTGTTAATTTGTGCAGTATTGAGGCATCTTCAGTTTGGGAAATTCCACGACCTCTACAGAGCATTAACGTCAGCTCGAAGCTCACTAATCAGGGATGAGAAATCCTCTCTGTTAGTAGGAGAGAGGAGTAGTAAACTAGGTTTCATTACACAT
>LNZQ01000151.1 GCA_002007315.1 Epulopiscium sp. Nele67-Bin004 | reverse complement strand
GTTGGATACTACACTACAGATAGTTATGGTAGAATTGAAATTGATGGTCTAAGTGCTGGCGATTATATATTAAAAGAAACAAAGGCAGCTAGTGGATTTAAAAATGAAAATATAGCCATAGATTTTATTATTGTTGATGGACAGCGAGTAACATTAAAAGTAGAAAACACTCCACTTTCTTCTTTGTTTATTCGTAAGATTGATTCCATCACTAAAGAAGGTATAGGTGGTGTTAAATTTTTACTATATGATGCAAATAATACACCAATTGGCGAATATGTAAGTGACAATCAAGGTTATGTTTGGATTGATAAGGAACTTACATATGGAATGAACAAAATACGAGAGATACAGCCAGCGGATGGTTATATTGGTGACGATGAAGTTAAAACTCTATGGATAAAAGAGGGTAAAACAACTGAACTAGTTTGGGAAAACACGCCAAAGGCTGGACAAATAGTAATTACCAAACGCTCATCTGATTATAACGAATTAACAGGACTACCTGCAGGTTCACCATTAAGTGGTGCAGTATTTGAAATTTATAATATGACAGGCAATTTAGTTGACAAAATAACTTCAGATAGCCCGCCCTATGAACTAACTAGATTTTTTTGGGTTTTTGCATGTCAAATTAGGAGGCTTTAGTATTTGCAACATTTCTAAATATATAGTATACTTATTGCAACAAAATATACGTATAATGAGGTGAAATTTATGAAAAGAGAATTTTTTTATATTAGAATAAATTCAAAAGACCAAAACTTGGACAGACAATTAATTACTGCACAACAAATGGGTATTGAAGAAGGTTGTATATTTACAGATATAGGAAGTGGTAAAGATTTTATGCGACCTGACTATCAACTTTTAAAAAGATGTATTAGGGAAGGCGATGTTATTTATATTAAATCACTTGATAGACTAGGTAGAAATAAACAAATGATATTAGATGAGTGGCACGACATTGTTAAGGTAAAAAAAGTAGATATTGTAGTTTTGGATATCCCTCTTCTTGATACAACTAAATTTAAAGACATGGGTAGCCTTGATACTTTAATTTCAGATATAGTATTACAAATTTTAAGTTACTTAGCTGAGGAAGAACGAGTTAAGATGAAAATTAATCAAGCTGAAGGAATTAAGTTGGCACGTGAGAGGGGTGTCAAATTCGGTAGACAAAAAATAGAAGCTCCTGATAATTTTATAGATGTGTATAACCAGTGGACAAATAATGAAATGACTGCTGTTAAAGCTATGAACACCTTAGGGCTAAAGCCTAATACATTTTATCGTAGAGTTGCTGAATATGAAGATAAGAATGGAATTAAACGTGAAAGTAAACCAGTGACTTGTAATGATTGATATGTTATAATTAAGCCATTAATTAAATATTGGAGGGTTATATGAAATCATACACAAAATTAATATTAAATTTGTTTTGCATAATATTTACTATTACGACTTTAGCAAGTATTGCTGTAAATCTGCCATTTGGAAGAACTACTGATACTTATTCACATATTTTAGATAGAGCAGTTTTATGCTTAATAGCCTCAATAGTAGTCAATATAATATTAAATATAAAGTTCAAGAGCAAAATTTATGAATTTATAGTGCCGTATATTGTTTTTATCTCGTTGGCACTATTCTATATATTTTTATCAGGGTTTTGGCAAGAATTGCACCCAAATGCTTATAGAGATATTGTTATAAATGATACAATTGCCTATATAGTAATTTTTCCTTTTATTAAATTGTACTATAAGAAAAGAAGGTGATAGAAAATGTATTTGAATAATAATGAAGCCTATAAAAATTTCATAGCACTATTAAATAGTGAAATATTTATTGATAAATCTATGATACTCAAGATTTTAAATAAAAGGATACACACAACAAATAGATTTATTTGCATAACACGCCCTCGCCGTTTTGGAAAGTCCGAAATAACTAATCTTATCGAAAGTTATTATAGTAAAGCCTTAGATACAAACTCTATTTTTGATACTCTAAATATTAGTGAGGAAAATTGCTATACAGAACATTTGAATAAGTACAACATTATAAAG
This sequence comes from Epulopiscium sp. Nele67-Bin004, assembly GCA_002007315.1. The sequence goes on along the minus strand of LNZQ01000151.1, from coordinate 5,209 downwards.
GTAGACTTTTCAATAAAAAAAGAAACTTCTGAGGATTATACTAGCTATATTAATAGAATTATTAACGGTATTAGCGATGATTTATTATTAGCGTATCCAGAAGTGGATTGTGCAAAATGTGAAACTTTATCAAGTAAACTTGTAGCAACTAAAGATGAGTTTGTATTTATTTTTGATGAATGGGACTATATATTTAACAAAGGTATCTATTTAAATTATCACGAAGATTTTTTAGACTTTTTAAGAGTGCTACTAAAAGGGCGTTCCTATGTATCATTGTGTTATATGACAGGGATACTACCAATTAAGAAACATTCGTCAGGTTCAGCATTAAATATGTTTGAGGAATATACATTGCTAGATGATGGAGTATTTGAGGAATTTTTTGGTTTTACTGAACAAGAAGTACGTAGTCTTTGTCAACAAAACAAAATGGGCTATAATGAATTAGCATATTGGTATAATGGCTATAAAATGGAGAGTGGGCTAAAAATCTTTAACCCTAGAAGTGTAAACTTAGCTATAATGAAGAAGAAATGTAAAAGCTATTGGGTAAACACTGGAGCTATGAATGAAGTTCTTGAATATTTGGAAATAGACCCCATGGGAGTTAGAGATGATATTGTTAGAATGGTAAACCATGAAGAAATAGAAATTGAAGATATTGAAGAATTTAGGGCAGGGCAAGGGATACCACAAACTAAGGAAGAAATTTATTCAGCTATGATAACACTAGGATTTTTAACATACTCAGATGGACTACTCAGTATTCCAAACAAAGAATTAATGGGTGAATTTGAAAAAGCCTTGAAAGATAAGTCCTTTAGTGGTGAATTTGATATTTTTAAAGAATCCAGATTGATGCTACAAGCTACGCTATCTCGTGACACCGAGACTATGGCTAAAATTTTACACAACATTCACAATAGAGAAATTTCTTTATATGACTATAATCATGAAAATGGGCTTAGTAGCGTTGTGAGTTTAGCTTATTTATCTGCAAGAAGTAAATATATCATCAAAAAAGAAGAACATACTGGTAAAGGACGTGCTGACTTTATTTTTCACCCACTAACATCAAGATATATACCTATTATTATAGAATTAAAACGAGGGAAAGGTACTCAAACTGCCATAGACCAAATAATTAATCAAGAATATACAACCACGTTATTTGATAGGTCCAAACGAAATATTTTAATTGTAGGAATAGATTACACAGAGGGAAAAGACCATACTTGCCATGTAATGGAACTTGAATATAGAAGGGGTATAAATGAAGTTTAATTGAAATACTAGAAATTATACAGCGTTATTAATAGCTATAAAGAACAGGAGAAATAAGACATAAAAAAATACGAATAGAAATTTATTGAGGTCACACGTCAACGCAAAAAGGGGGCTACAATGACAATATGTCAAGATATTATTGTAGCAGAAGCTGAAAAAGGTTGGCGATTAAGTCAACTTGTTCAAGAATTTAAAGAACCTATGAATGTGAATGTACCTGCAGGATATCAAATTATTTTAGAAAGGGAAGTGTAGATGTATCTAAATACTAACCAAGGATTTAACAACTTTAATAAATTATTGAAGAACAAAAAGTTATATATAGATAAGTCATTGATATTAGAAATACTAAATGAACGAGTAAACAGCGAGATGTGCAATATATGTGTGACACGTCCTAGGAGATTTGGAAAATCACAGATGACATATTTAATAGAAAGCTATTATAGTAAGGCGTTAAATAGTGAAAGTCTATTTGATAAATTAGCTATTAGTAAAACGCCTGAGTACAAGGAATACCTAAATAAGTTTAATGTCATAAAGATAGACTTTTCTAATATTAGTGAAACACATACAACATATCAAGAGTATATGGATAGAATACTATATATTTTTAATAAGGATTTAACTGCCTCATATCCAAATTTAGATTTGACTAAATTTGTAAGTATAGCAGATAAATTATTAGCCACAAACGAGGATTTTATATTTATATTTGATGAATGGGATTATATATTTAATAAAAACTTATACGTAGAAAACCATAATGACTTTTTAGAATTTTTACGTAACTTATTAAAAGGAAGGTCATATGTAAGCTTATGTTATATGACAGGGATACTACCAATTAAAAAACATTCGTCAGGTTCAGCATTAAATATGTTTGAGGAATACACCCTATTAGATGATGGAGTATTTGAGGAATTTTTTGGTTTTACTGAACAAGAAGTACGTAGCCTTTGCCAAAAAAATAAGATGGACTATAAAGAATTAGAATATTGGTATAACGGCTATAAAACAGAATCTGGGCTAAAAATATTTAATCCTAAAAGTGTAAATACTGCAATTATTAAGAAAAAATGTAAAAGTTACTGGGTCAATACAGGTGGAATGAATGAAATATTGGAGTACTTGGAGATAGACCCAACAAACGTAAGAGATGACATAATAAGAATGATAAATGATGAAGAACTAGATATACTAATCGTGGAGGAATTTAGAGCTGGGCAAGGAATCCCAACTACTAAGGAAGAAATTTACTCAGCTATGATAACACTTGGATTTTTAACATACTCAGATGGACTACTCAGCATACCAAACAAAGAATTACGTCAAGAATTTGAAAAGGCTTTAAAAGATAAATGCTTTGGTAAAACAGCTGAACTATTCAAAACTTCCCAAATGATGCTAAAAGCCACCCTATCACATGATACTGATAAGATGGCTCAAATATTACATGAAATTCACAATAGGGAAATATCTCTGTATGATTACAACCAAGAAAATGGGCTTAGTGGGGTAGTAAGTATTGCGTATCTTAGTGCTAGAGATAGATATAGAATTGAGAAAGAAGAACACACTGGCAAAGGTAGAGCAGACTTTACATTTCACCCGTTAACATCAAGGGATACACCTATAATTATAGAACTAAAACGAGGTAAAGGTACTCAAGTTGCCATAGACCAAATAATTACACAGGAATATGCCTCTAAATTATTTAATTTATATAAGAGGAATGTTCTAATAGTAGGTATAGATTACACAGAAGGTAAAGACCATACTTGCCAAGTGATGGAACTTGAATATAGGAGCGATAAAAATGAATAAAATAAGAATTACAGATGATATTTCTAACAGAAGAAAAGCATTTTATAAGAGATTAGGATTTGTACAAACAGATTATGAACATATCCACCCTGCATATAGAAAAGAACAAAAGCCCCATAAATTAGTAATTTTATCTAAACCTCAGAAAAGCATACTCTAAAATATGCTAATAACCAAAATGGCTAAACTAACTTGCGGTTTATACTAGAGAAAGGATTGGTGAGTGATATGTTAGTGCAAGAAAGCACTTATGCAAAAATGGTAGCTAGTAAAATACAAGACGCTGAGTGTAGAGGTAGAGAAGAGCGTACCATAGAATTAGCCATAGCGTTCTTAGACTTGGCAGATGATAACATAATTTCAGCAAAAACAAGATTACCACTTAATATGGTAATAAGGCTTAGACAACAATCAAAATAGAGCGTTTATACAACGCCCTATTTTACAGACTTTTTTCATATACTTAATTTTAGATGAATTTTTATTTATTCGACACCTTCTATTGGAATATATTCCTCATTATAGTAATGGCTAGATATACTTTCATCTTTTAAATTATTAAAAGGGATTAGTACGAATGAAAGTATTAAGATATGAACTACAACAACTGCGATGATTATCCCCCAAAAAATCTTCCATATAGTTTTTGTACGCTTATTTTTAATGGCTAGTTGTTCATTTATTCTTGCTAATTGCTGTACAATTTCATTTTGCTCTTTCTCTTTTACACTTGTTTGAAAATTAGCACCCAGTAGTTCACTTGTGGTAACCTCAAATATATCTGCTATTTTTACAAGCATGTCGGCATCTGGGACAGATAATCCCTTTTCCCACTTGGAAATAGTTTGACGAACTACATTTAGTCTAATTGCTAACTCCTCTTGAGTAAATCCTCGTTGTTTTCTCAATGACTTAATTTTTTCACTTAACATGGCAAATACCACCCCTAATTATTTTTTGTTTTGTTAAGTTAACTTAGCTAGTAACTACTACACCTCTTAATTTATAACAAATATTAATCTAAAGTGACTATCTGGGGGTTGGGGGCAACGACCCCCTCAATGGCATTACCCCTGAGACCCAATACACCATTTTAACTTAACAACTCCTTATCTTTCTCTTTAATTATATGTAGTAGTGTCTATTGCTGCAAGCAACGCATATTAACATTTCCTTTCTATGGATAAAAAACGTATAATTAATCCTATGTTGTTAAAATTAAGTTGTTAAAAATTTTTGTAGCAAGAAAATATGCTTAGGAAATATAGTGCCAAGGATATTTTCTTGTCTGAATTCCATTAATCTTTTTTAGAAGTTCGTCTATTAAGTAAGCCATCAAGTACCATTTAATATGGTTAGTATATCGTTTGATACCATATAATCCTTTTAAGACTGAAAAAATTGTTCTATTTTCCGTCTTTTTTTATACATATTTTTCCTAATTCACTACTTCTATATATAGCATTTTTATATCTAAATTCACTAAAATAATGTATAGATTTTATATTTCTAATATTTATATCAGTCAATAAATGTATTTGTAATTTATGAGTTTCTGCTTACCATAATTTATAATTATATGCCCCATCCCCTATAATTATAAAGGGATTAGACACCTTGCTTTCATAAATTAATTCTTTTACCTAATTATAATAGGTATTAGCTGTTGTTATATGAAAAGTGAATATCTTTTTCTATTTAATTTTATTTATTCAATAACCTATATTATTTATAAATATATTCTATTAACCTAAATTATGGAAATACTCATAATAAAATTTAGATATTGAGATTAGGAAAATAAATGATGGAAAAACCCTACTTTCAATCCATCTTAAATATTATTAGAAGTATTAATTTATTTTTTTGGATTGAGTTAAAATTTTATATAAAATTACTTTTGGAAAATATAGTAATTTATTGCATTTCTGAAAGCTCTCAATTAAGAACTAGATGTTCTTTGTTGAGAGCTTTTTTATTATATGATGTTATTTTTCGGTGTCGTTCACCTCCTAAAAAACTTTGGACTTTAACTAATCATTAATTTTCAAAGAAAAAGGAGATTATGAACATGGCAAAATACAACCGTAGT
>LNZQ01000150.1 GCA_002007315.1 Epulopiscium sp. Nele67-Bin004 | reverse complement strand
GCAGAGGACGCATCATAGGCGACTACCGCCGTATTGCATTGTACGGACTAAGCTATATCATTGCCGACAAAGAAGCTCAAAAACGCACCCTCGAAGTCGAAGAAATGACAGAAGACATCATCCGCGCCAGAGAAGAGCTGACAGAGCAAATCAACGCCCTCAAAGCCTTCGACCGCATGACCAAATCATACGGCTGGGATTGTTCAGAACCTGCAGAAACTGCAAAAGAAGCTGTTCAATATGTGTATTTCTCATATTTGGCAGCCATAAAAGACCAAGACGGCGCAGCCATGTCTTTGGGACGCACGTCCACATTCCTCGATATATACATCGAAAAAGACCTCAAAGCAGGCAAAATCACAGAAGAAGCGGCTCAAGAGCTTATCGACCAATTCATAATGAAACTCAGAATTGTCAGATTCCTCCGCACCGAAGCTTACAACGACCTGTTCTCAGGCGACCCTACATGGACTACCGAAGTTCTCGGCGGACAAGCAGACGACGGCAAAACACTCGTCACCAAAACCTGTTTCAGATACCTGCAAACCCTATACAATCTAGGACCTGCACCAGAGCCTAACCTCACAGTATTGTGGTCTACACAATCACCTGAAGGCTGGAGAGAGTTCTGTGCAAAAGTATCCATCGATACATCCGCACTCCAATACGAAAACGACGACCTGATGCGCCCTCAATTCGGCGACGACTATGCAATCGCTTGCTGTGTTTCGCCTATGAAAGTCGGCAAAAGCATGCAGTTCTTCGGAGCAAGGGTCAATATGCCTAAAGCCCTCCTATACGCTATCAACGGCGGCAAGGACGAAAAAACCGGCGACCAAGTAGGCCCGGCAATGGAACCTATCACTTCCGAGTATCTAAACTACGACGAAGTTGTTGCAAAATTCGACAATTACCTAAAATGGCTCGCAGGCGTATATGTAAGGTCTCTCAACATCATCCACTATATGCACGACAAATATGCTTACGAATCATTTGAAATGGCTCTCCACGATTTGGACATCGAAAGAACACAAGCTTTCGGTATCGCCGGTATCTCTATCGTCGCCGACTCTTTGGCAGCTATCAGAGATGCAAGAGTCAAAGTCATACGCAACGAAGACGGACTCGCCGTCGATTACGAAGTTGAAGGCGATTATGTTCCTTACGGAAACAACGACGACAACACCGACAAACTCGTATTGCAATATGTAGAAACATTTATGAACTACATCCGCTCCCACAAAATGTACAGAAACGCACGCCCTACACAATCCGTTCTCACCATTACTTCCAATGTGGTTTACGGCAAAAAAACAGGCGCTACACCTTGCGGAAAACCTGCAGGCGTACCTTTCGCACCGGGCGCAAACCCAATGAACGGCAGAGACACCAAAGGCGCTGTGGCGGCATTATGCTCCGTTTCAAAACTCCCATTTGAACACGCAAACGACGGTATTTCGTATACATTCGCAATCACTCCTGAAGCATTAGGCAAAGACAGACAATCCAGAATACAAAACCTAATCGCTCTGATGGACGGATACTTCACACCGACAGGCGGACAACACCTCAACGTCAACGTATTCGACCGCAACCTCCTCGAAAAAGCGATGAAAACTCCGGAAGACTATCCGCAGTTGACAATCCGCGTTTCGGGTTATGCTGTAAACTTCGTAAAACTCACGAAAGACCAGCAGCTGGATGTGATTTCACGTACAATCAACGACAAAATGTAGGGTTAAAAATATGTCTGTAAGAGGGAAAATCCATTCTTTCGAGAGTTGCGGCACCGTTGACGGACCTGGTCTTCGCTATGTTGTGTTCTTGCAGGGGTGCCCTCTTAGATGTAAATACTGCCACAACCCCGATTCATGGGAGTATGAAGATTTCAAACATACTCAAACTCCCGAAGAGCTTTTCAAAGAAGTTCTGCGTTACAAAGCTTTCATCCAAAGAGGCGGCGTGACAATCACGGGCGGCGAACCCTTCATGCAGCCGGATTTCATCGAAGAATTTTACAAGCTGTGCAAGGCTGAAGGTCTGCACACGGCGGTTGATACTTCGGGATTTGTGTTTAACGAAAAAGTAAAAAAAGCGTTAGAATTTGTGGATTTGGTGCTTCTTGACATCAAATCCATAAATCCTGACACTTATAAAATTCTAACCGGAGTCGAACTCAAAAACACTCTGGAATTTGCAAAATACCTTTCCTCCATAGGCAAACCTGTCTGGATAAGGCACGTTTTGATTCCCGACTGGACAGCGGAGCAAAAAGACCTCAACGAGCTTGCGGCATTCGTGTCGTCCCTGACCAATGTCGAGAAAGTCGAAGTGCTGCCATATCACAGAATGGGCGAATACAAGTGGCAGGAGCTGGGTTTGGATTATGAATTTGCCGACGTAAAACCTCCCGATTCGGAAACCGTCAAAAAGGCTAAAGAGATTTTTCAAAATTACGGCATCAACGTATAGATTGACAAAAACATTTTTTTCTGCTATAATATTAGCACTGGAAAGATGGCTGAGAGGTCGAAGGCGGCTGATTCGAAATCAGTTGTACAGCAATGTACCGGGGGTTCGAATCCCTCTCTTTCCGAGTAAATACAATTTTAAGTGTAGGTATATCCTGCACTTATTTTTTTTATTCCGAAAAGTCAGCAAATTGCCAGCATTTTGTCAGTTAGTAAGGTATATGAACTGTTGTAATAAATTAGATTTATTATGGCGGTTTTTATGGGGATTTATAAACGTGCGAATGGTGTTTATTATGTGCAGTTAAATATCGACGGAAAGAAAATTCAAAAATCTCTAAAAACAAAAAATCATCTCTTGGCGAAAGATTTATATCATGTGATATTGCGTGAGCATTTATTGAAAAACTGGTTTACGTCAGCGAATATGCCTATCCAATCATCAGAACAAAAACAAATCAAAACAGAAAAAATCAAACAGACTCCAAATTTCATAAATTGGTATTACAAGTACCTAGAGCATTGCAAAACGTTAAATCTAAGCAAACGTACAGTCGAGCAAAAAGAAAGGCTCTTAAAGGTGTTTAAAAGCCACAAAATAGATTCTTTTAATAATCTAAATAATAAAATGTTGGGTAGATTTTGGGATTCCCTTAAATTGAAATATAGAGATGACAGCATTCGCAAAATTTCTGCAGATTTGAAAGTGTTTCTAAATTACTGCATAAAACAGGGTGTATATTCTATGGATGAGCTTAATAAACTGGATTTTCCAAAACTCACTACAAAAGTGCGTGATAAAACATACACAGATGAGCAATGGCAGAAAATACAAAATGCAGTATCTCACGATAAAGATTTCCTGTTATATCTACAAACATTGTATTTCACAGGTTGCCGTCCGCATGAGATTGTAAATCTAACTAAAAATGATATTGAGGATAATGGTCTTATTAAGATATTTCAGAACAAAGTCAAGAAATATAAATATGTTACCGTTCCGCCCACAGTTTTAGAAAGTTTATTGAATACAGAAAATAACGAGATTTTTAGAGGGTATGGCAAACAAATCTCATTTTACGGCATGAAATTCAAAAAAGTAAGGGATAAACTTGGATTGAGCGGAGAGTATACCCTTTACACATTCAGGCATACTTTTGCCACTAACCTACTCAATAAGACTAATGATATTCACTTAGTGTCTAAAGCACTAGGACATAGTAACATAATGATAACTAGCAAACACTACGCCAATAGAAGTACCAAAGATATACAAGATAGAGTATCTGCACTATGGAGTGATTAGAGTATATATGCGTATACAGTAAGATAGATATACTCTATACTAGATAGAGGTATACACTATATTATAAACCAGCCACCCATTAGTATTTTTCCCCCTTAACGAAAAACCCTACACCTTTTAAGGGTTTGGAGTGGTGGGGATAAAATACATAGTATGCAATAATACCTCTAGGAGAGTTGTAGCAATGAATACATTATATACCATCGTAAAAGTATTTTACTACAAATTTATCAAATTCGTCAAGATTTTGAATAGTACATATATTATCATATCCAATAGTTTTAAATTTATTAATACATTCTTTCAATGGAGTTTGTTCTTCTAAATCAATTAGTTTAGAATCTTGTATTTTTCTTGATATCATTCGAGGCAATCCATATTCTTCTAATAAATATACATTTTTAGGTAAAAAAGCATGAGAAAGTTTAGATACAAATGGAGTTATATCCACTTTCTTAGGAGAGAGCATATTAAATAATACATTAACATCATTAAGTAATGATGTTATCTTAAAAGTGATATTTTTTTCTATTTTAAAATATATATCTGAATTAATTGGTTTATCTCCCATATTCATATTTTTTCTTTCACAATCTTGTAAAATTTCTGGCAAAGAAGTACTCCAATTAAAAGATGTTAGTTTCACAAACTCAACGATATGTGTGTGTGACATATCCCAATCTCGTTTTAGTGTACTTTTTTCAAATAATGGCAGTATCTTAAAGAGAGCTGAGTTCCACATATTATATTTACCTAACAATCCTCTCAACCCCTTATACCACCCATCTATATTTTCATTAATACTTTTTATTATCTTAATAGCTAGCTCCATATCATGTGATTGAAGTAGGTTTTCATTTATTATTTTTTTATAATTATCTTTACCAATTAAATGTTTAAGTTTTGCAGAATCACTTTCTGATTTTTCACTAGTAATATCTAATCCATTTAATTCTACTTCACAAAAAGTTTTTACATTATCTGAAAATGGCAGTTCCAAATTAATATCTTTTTGTTTTATAGGTTTATCTAGCAGATAAATATTTCCTATAAAATATTTAAACATTCGACCACATCTACCCAGTAAATTTTTATAAGAAAAATAATCTAAAAGTGGATTTCCATTTTTATTTAACCACATTATAACATTTTCTGTTGACGTATTAACACCCTCGATAATTGATGATGTCGATATTATAGTTTGTAATCCATTATCTTTTTGTTCAAATAATGCTAACTGTATTTGAGATAATGGTCTATGCTGATTTCCACTATGAATACCCACTCTATTTTGAACTAAAGTTACTAATTTGCTATTTCCATAATGTTTTATTATCCATTTACTAAACATGGTTGTAATAGTACTATTGGGATATATATGGTTACTATTTATAATCGTTGATAAACGCTCAATCTCTATAAATCTACCTGCGTAAATCAATGTTTTTGTATGTTTTAGCTTGGATAAAATCTCTATAAGTTTTTTTGTTTTAAGAGCTGTGTTTTTCGATATATCACTAAAATCATTTATATTTAAATATACCGTTTGTGATTTAAGCTCTTCAAAATTTAAATTAGGTATTAATTTTTTAAAATCTTTAAAGTCAACTTGTTTAATATTAGGAGCTAAGAAATAGAATTGTTTTGTTATTTTTTTAAACTTTATTATAGACAACATTAAAGAATCTGATCTTTCCTTATCAAATTCCTTACTAGCTTTATAAAACTCATCGACGACTAATAAATCAATATTTTGTAATATGTTTGTATAGTGTAAATGACAGTTTCCAGAGTGTGTTTGCTTGATGCTTTCACATGTTAACCAGACAGTGGCAGATCGAAGATTTTTCTAAATCAGGGGCAATAAATGGGGCCACTATTTACACAGAGGCGCCAACTATTTGTCACATATCCGTCCAATTTAAAAGACTACTAACAGGACAAGGGCATGTGAGGGGCCAATCAGATTTCAGCTAGGGCCAGTGCTACCCTGGCCACGCCCCCAGATCTACCCCTGAAACCAGAGCAGTTGCAAACGCTGTTTATCAGAGCGAAAAGTTCATGATGTCGAGTTATCTGCTTTGTGGTTAGGATTTCTTTGGATTTTGGGATTCTTGCCCTTCTTATTTTCAGTGGATTGTTGTGTTTTCTCTCATGTTAATTAAAATAGAATTTAATGTTGTGCTTTGTCTTATAGTAATTTAAACAGCTTTTCTTGTCGTGTTTTCCTAGTTGCTGTTGTGTTTTGTCATGCTGTTTTGTCCTTTTTGGTTTCCTGTTTTTAGATTTCCACCGTGATTTGCACTCACGGCAATGCTTGTCTTTCCAGCTTCTACCTATATAATCCCATCTGGTAATGAAGGTCTTAAAGTCTTAAGGAGCAAACACATCTCTGACCACCTTTCATTTACAGATCAATATCCTGATAGTCACTGGACAGATAAAGTTGGTTTCAATGCAGTACAAAAGTGTGTGTGATTCTAACATCTCAGCATAAATGCTAAGCAAGCCTTTGATTTGGGGAGAAGTGAAGGCAGGAGGTGGGGCACTGACACACAGCCAGTGACTGAGCTTTATATTAACACACTATGCTAATTCTTTCAGCAACACAGCTGGAGTCCAAGTAACAAGAAAGGATACAGCTTAGTTCTGAGGTTCAGGTTATTTTAAAACATAAGAGACTTCGTTTTCAAAGGAACTATGGAAAGAGAGGGAAAAGGTTGGATCCTCAATTGAAAGATAATTAGATATTCTCTGCAATAGTAATTATCCTTGTTGTTTTTGACAGCTGTAGAAGTGCGGGCTTGCTCTGCTTCCATCCACTTGCAGATGTGTAACTCGTCTCATGTTGTTCATGCATACATTTGATATTCCCACTTTTTCTAGCACAGCCTTGCCACATTTTATTTCATCAATCTGTAGAAAGTGGTAAATACCACAGCATGAAAGATGATTGAATGTTTCCAGAAGAACTGTCCTCTGAGTCACCCTCTTACGGCATCAGAAAAAAGAAATTGAACACTCTGCAACACTTTATTTAGATAGTCCGCCTACAGAGAGGTTATAGAGTATTTGTAACATTTTAACAACATTTCAGTTGACATTCAACAATGTAACTGTTTCACCTTACCCTAACTGATGATCATATTTTGTTAACCATTTTATTAATCTATGTTGAACATTTTAAAGACTCAAAAATGCTTAACTAATATTAAGCAATGTGTATACAAATATTCAACAAACAATTACTTAATCAACTAATATGTTGTTGAAATGTTACAAAATACTCTATAAACTTCCTGTGGGTGGACTATCCAAATAAAGTGTAACCGAACACTCCGACATAAGACAATTAAAAACCCAAAAGGCAACTTAAAACCTATTCTTCACTTATTTTATAAATTAAAGCTCACACTTTCTTCATTTACAGTCCACAGCAACAGCTCAGGTGATGGAGAAAAATGGGGAGAAAAGATTCACAAGGGTTAGTTAGACCACCCAAATAATCCCTGAACTGCTAAAATGATTAGTACTGTATATATAATCAAGTTTCTTTTTGTATGACAGCTTACTGTAAGCTTATTTGAAAAGAAAAATGCTCACATTCACCTTTATTCTTGTCAGGTGGGAAAGTAAGTGAAGAGGAGAAACAAACACATAATGATTGCTAAAATAGCACCATAATAATCTTTGAATTACTGAATGAGTAGTGAGAATAAGATTTTTTTTTTTCACCTACTTCCAGTGCCAGAAATGA
>LNZQ01000149.1 GCA_002007315.1 Epulopiscium sp. Nele67-Bin004 | reverse complement strand
TACACAGTGTTTAAGTTGAGTTTATCATAATATTTGTCTTTTTCTCTTTGTTTTGCAGTATTATGAAATGTCCTACGGCCTGAACATTGAAATGCACAAACAGGTAAAACTACGATGAATATTTCTTTTAGAGGTTTATGCTGCGTTCACATGGATTTAGGCTGACGGCGGGAGTTCATTCATTCATTCATTCATTAACCTTTATTTAACCAGGCAGAAAAATTGCTAAGAAAGAGGATTCTTATATGAGCAATGGCCTGGTAGGAGGTGAGTGACCTCCTAAAGGCGAGGGGAAGGGAAGCACATAAGACAAAGTTAAAATAATATACAATACAAGGCACATATAGACAAATAAAGCGTACAGATATAAGGAAAACAACAACCAGTGATGACGCATGGAAAGATGACAGTTAGCTAGTCAATAGACCAGAGACATACAAACAGTGATAGGGAGACCATAGAACTAACATGATACAGTTGTAGTGAATAGGCAAAAAAAATAAAACCATTTAAAAGTGGGAGAGAGCTGGTGTAAATGAGATAGTCATGAGGGGCTCTGTCTGAAGCAGCTGCAGGTATGCGTTAGGAATTTTGTTATGGCATGTTTGAAAGAGCTGATGGAGGTAAGAGTTTGCAACTGTAGGGATTTTTGGAGTTGGTTCCAGCTCTCAACAGCAGCAAACTGGAAGCATGTGCAGCCCGCCATGTTTCACATGTTCCCTGTGGACAGACGTTATGTTTACTGACTGTCTCTTGTGAAACAGGCCAAATTTGTCCTGGTTGTGGGTTTTGTTCTGATTGTCTCAGAGAGCATCATCCAGTTTGAAGTAGGATGAATCTTACTTGTTTTGTTTAAAAGCAATTGTCATAAATAAATATGACATGTTTTAGATAAGTTCAAGTATTTTTCTTCTTTTGCACAAGGAATGAATATTACATCATTTTAAGCTTTGTATTTTATGCCTGCATTTGCCGGTGGGCCAACACAGTAAGAGTCTGCATAATAATACTGTATGTAAATTCACCACAGAAGAGACTTGATGATCTCTGCAATTAGGTGTGGGGGGAAAATATACATATACTGTATATTGGTATCTGTATCAATTATCAGCCAAATGAGTTGTAAAATATCGGCATATCGGAAAAAATCCAATATCGTGCATCCCTAGATCGTACAGTGTTCCCACAAGTCAGAATTAGCCACATAGGTTACATAAGCCCCGTCCATTTTTCCAAAACAGCTTTATCTAATGTAATCTGTAATGTTCTTCATTTATACAGCCCTTTACAACAACCCTTTCGGTGAACCAAAGTGCTTTGCAATAGATAGTAAATAAAAAAGAATAAATAAGAACAGTTAAAAACAATAAAAACAATAAAAGCAATAAAATAGACTAAAATAAAATGAAAGTGTCACCATGCTACTGGATATTAAAAGCCATTGTTACTTGCTCTTTGGGTCAGAAGGGCTGCACAGTGGTAGCACAACCCGAACACTTTTAATTGTTGTTGTAGAACTGTTAATATATCACTTCAGTAAGTTTTATATATTTTTTAGGTAAGAATGTTACCATGTAGATTTCAAATATGTAGTCAGTTTATCCAAATAACGCTTGTTTGTAAATCTGTCACAAAGTTTTTGGACTTGCGAGGAGCTGCAGCTTGCAGATGAGACCTGCCGGTCTGCTCGCTGCAGCAGCACGGCTCGGTACGCTGTCACCCCAGGAAATTAACTGATGAACTGATGATCTGACACTGGCTGTAATTTTTCCGTAGCATTTAAAAACACGAAAGAAAAACAATGAAACTGAGCTGTTTAAATGCATCTTTTAAGGTGAAATGTTTTCTTACTCTTGAAAAAAAAAAAATCTTTCACTGAGCTGCTCTGATGCATCTTTTAAAGTGGAATGTTTTCTTTCATGGTGTTCAATCTATGAATTACCTGATGAATTAATCCGTCCACTTTAAGGCTCATTTATGCTTCATGTTAGATACAAATACGGATGGAGCCTTCTGTCTGTACTCTGCGTTCATTTCATCCGTATTTCTGTCCGCCTCCTGGAAGCTCACGGATACGGAAGAAATGTAGCAGTAGCACCGGAAATCGTAGGGGCAGTGTCGGGCGGTGTAGCCTACAGTTTAAGCAAGACCAGCGCGAAATATAATGAAGAAGAATATTTTGGAAAAATGGCAGAACTTTTTAAGGAAAGACTGTGCAGGTTGGTATGCAATTACAGATGTATTTAAGATGTTACCTCGCCTGGCACAGGGACAGACAACTCCAACAGAACAGCTGGGAAGGAAGAGATTGGATGGGAAATTAATGTTAGCTGGACGGCAGTGAAGGAGGATTTTTATTTTATTCATTGTATCTGTTCCTTACCGCTCTTAGTAAAACACCGCCACTTCCAGTCCTGCCTGCATTTGCGCATAGTGGTAAGTGACCGACTCAAATCCCCGCTGAAATGACATCTTAAACGCCGTTATCAGCCTGTCAAATTCAATCCCCACCCCAAAATTCACAGCAGGATGCCAGCCTTCGGCTTCGGGGTGGCGGGTCAGAGTTTTGTCGTAAAGCATAGCCATATTGATACCCGTTATAAAATTAATCTCCCGCCATATATTGTACCTGTAATCAAATCCCAAATGCCCCCTGAAAGCCAAAACCCTCTCGCTGGGAGCGCTGTATGTAGCTTCTACACCGCCGTAAAACGTGAATCCTTTGTAATATTTGTAAAGCTCCAAAGCCGCAAACTCATAACTGATAATCCCAAAATCGGAATTATCCCCTCTGTAACCGTCGGCTATATGCACAGACTCATGAAACATAGGCGTGATTCTAAGCTTCATCTGATAAGGCAGATAAACATCGATAAAAGCGGCAATCTGCCCCATGACGTTGTACAAATTCAAAGTAGCAGGCTGTTTTCTGGCTACCAGCGGTATGTCGACAGCCGCGCCCACACCTATCCCAAAACTCTTCATCCGAAAAATATACAACTCCGTCGCCACACGCCCGTACATCAAGGCGGCAGCCCCGTCAAAATCCCACGCATCGTAAGCGGCGGGATTTCTCGACATCAGCGCATCCTCCCAATCAAAATTATGAGTCACATAAAATCTGGATATAAAAGCGCGCGGGTCCATCCAGCCTGTGAAATATTTATCGTTGTCGTTGTGCCTGAAAGTAAAATAAAAACGCTCTTTTGCCTCGCTTTTAGTGTCGGCGGCTGCGCTGTCTTCAGCAAAAATCGGCATACAAAAAAATATCGACAACAGTATGACTCTGTACATCATAAAACTCCAAATGTGATTTAGCTTATTAAATATTTTAGAAAAACCGCGTCGGGATGCAGAGGATTTCTTTTTAACATTCTACCACATAAACCAAAATATGTCAAGTATTAATATTGTTAATGGGTGTTATCTGCTTGTATAATCGGTATTTAAGCTTTGTGTAATTTTTTATAGGAGCTTATATTGACATAATTTTCATTCGGACTTATAATATTGTATGTTAATTTATTAACATACAATATTATAAAGGACGGTAACTATGAAAGACGTACTAAAAGACCTGCTTTCTGAAGACCTTGTTTTTATAAATGCGGATTTTTCAGACAAAAAAGACTTTGTCGAAAAAGCAGCAGAGGCGCTTGCAAAAAAGAAGCTATGCACGGATAAAGACGCATTTGTCAAAGATGTTTTTGCACGCGAAGAGCAAGGCGACACCGATTTACCCGAAGAGGGTGTGGCAATTCCCCACGCTAAAAGCTCGGCTATCAAAAAACCAAAAATAGTAGCGGCTACATTGTCAAAGCCGTGGGCGCACCCCGATTCCGATAACGGCATCTCAATGGTGTTTCTGCTGGCAATGCCGAAAAATGCGGCTGACGACCATATTTCGGTTTTGAGCAGCTTGTCTACATTGTTGCTTGACGAAAACGAAGTCAAAGCTCTGAGAGCGGCGAAAAGCCCTAAAGAATTTATCAAACTCATGCACGTTAAAAAAGACAACAAGGAGCAAACTCCAAACGGAGCCTACGATGTCGTGGCTGTTACGGCTTGCCCTACAGGGGTGGCTCATACGTATATTGCAGCTCAAAAGCTGGTATCCGAAGCTGAATCGATGGGCTTAAAGCTCAAAGTAGAAACCCAAGGTTCTATAGGCGTTGAAAACGCGCTCACTTCGGAAGATATCAAAAATGCAAAAGCCGTCATACTGGCTTGCGATAAAAGCGTTGAAAAGTCCAGATTCAACGGCAAACACCTTACAGAAACAGGCGTTTCAGAGGCTATCAAAAATCCTCATGCACTCATACGAAAAGCCCTCGCCAACACAAAAGTATTCACTTCCGAATCCACCCAATCCGACGACCAGCCCCGCACACCGCTGTATCGTTATCTTATGGGCGGGGTCAGCGCTATTATACCTGTGGTCGTTGTAGGCGGTGTTTATATCGCTTTGGCAATTGCATTGTCAGGCGTCGAGGCGGGCAGCGGAATCAACATTACAAACCCTATCCTAAAACATATAGAATATGTCGGCGGTTTGGCATTCGGTCTTATGATTCCCGTTATGGCTGGTTTTATTGCTGTGAGTATTGCGGATAGACCGGGCTTTGTTCCCGGTGCTGTAGGCGGTGCTTTGGCTGCCAATCTAGGCACAGGATTCTTGGGCGGTATATTGGCGGGATTCTTAGGCGGATTTTTCGCTGCCAGACTAGCTAAAATCAAACTCCCTCAAAGCGTTTCAGCTATGCTGCCTATCTTCATTATACCTCTGGTAGGTACTGGATTGACGGTTGCATGTATATCGCTGGTAGGCGAGCCAATCAAATCTTTGATAGACGGCTTGACAGAATTCCTAAAAAGCATGCAGAGCGGCAGCGCTGTCGTATTGGGTGCGATAATCGGTGCGATGATAGCGTTCGATATGGGCGGGCCTGTCAACAAAGTGGCATTCCTTTTCGGTGTTACCATGATACAAGAGGGCATTCCCGAAGTCATGGGTATGGTGGCTGTAGCAGTCTGTACACCGCCTTTGGGTATCTGGCTCGCAACAAGGCTGCGACCGTCCATTTTTGACACACAAGAAAGAGAAGCCGGCTTGGCGGCATTATTTATGGGGCTTATAGGCATCACAGAAGGGGCCATACCTTTCGCTGTAGCAAATCCTTTGAAAGTAATTCCCGCTCTCATCTCAGGAAGCATGGTGGGCGGTATCTTGGCGGCGCTGTGGAAAGTAGGCGACAACGCACCTCACGGTGGACCTATTGTTCTGCCTGTAGTCAACAATCCTATAGGATTTATTATTGCGATAATCGCGGGTACGGTAACCACAGCGCTGGTGTTGATAGCTTTATTGCATAAAAATAAGAAATAAGTATTGACAAATTAATACCAAATGTGTTATAATATGTAACACAAGCCCAGATGGCGGAATTGGTAGACGCAGCAGACTCAAAATCTGCCGCCTTCGGGTGTGTGGGTTCGATTCCCACTCTGGGCAAGGGTATCCACCCTGTTAAAAACGAGTAAGTTTTGGTTATATCAAGATTTACTCTTTTTTTATTTTAAATGATTTTCATAGTGTGTTACTACTGTGTTACTACTGTGCTGACTATTTTCGACAAAAAATAAAAGTCGATGGTGTGAATTATGGGAATCTATCAAAGAAATAACGGTGTATATTATTATCAAATCAAGAAAAACGGTAAGAACACTAGAATATCACTCGAAACGAAAGATAGAGAATTAGCATATAGGATATATGAAAATTATATCGTAAATAAACTGGAAAATAAACTGCTGAATATATGCAAACCAATCATAGAATCAAATCAACGACCTGCCGTAGAGGCACACATACAAGAAAGCACTATTGCTATCCAAGATACAAGAAAGCCCATTTTAGTGGCGTTTAACGAGTATATAGAGTTGTGTGCTAGTCAAAACCTTAGTCAAGGTGTTATACAGTCTAAAAACCGTCTAAATGAGTTATTAAAGAAAAATAAGATTAAATACTTAGATGAGATAAATCAAAAATTTATCAATGAAATAGTAAGCAAATATCAAAAAGATACAGCCAATCGTTATATTAAAAATCTCAAAGCCTTTTTGAATTTTTGTATTAAGAAAAGATATTATGATAGGGCGGATTTTGAGAGTCTAACCTTTGTACGACAAGATGATAATATAAGAGAAGTTATAATAAATGAAAAAGATTATACAAAGCTCATCAAAGAATGTAAAGACGATGATTTTAAATTATATATGATGAGCTTGTGGCATACAGGTTGCCGTCCGAACGAAATAACACAATTAAGGAAATCAGATATAGACTTTAATAAAGGGACTGCAAAGATATACCAAACAAAGACTAAGAAATATAAAACCGTTTATTTGATGGAGTATTTTTACACGTATAGTTAGATAAAATAAAAAGCTCCATTACTGGAGCTTTTCTGATAGGGTGTCGTAAAATTTCATCACTTCTAACATTTCTGCGCTGTTCTTTTTGAGCATACCTTTAGTCAATCCACCCATAACAGACAAACCGCCGGGAATATCAACATAGCCGTTCTGCCCATATAAGCGTATCGAAAAGCTGGATTTTTTACCCATAGCATACAGATATTCTCTTAATAATTCGATTTGGGCATCTGTTAAGCGTATGTAGTATAATTCATTAACATTTGGAGCATCTACCGATGTACGGCGGTCGGGTAATTTTATATCCAGCTGATTATCATCAAAAATAAGCTTAGCCTTGTCAGCAAAAATCCACCTTTGGTCTCTCCATTTGATTAGCATGGTGATATATGGCTGTTCATTGTCCTTTTGTTTTAAGAGTAACTGAATTGGAGTCCACATATCGCCAAATGTATATGGGGCAGTCTTTTTGCTCTTGTAAGTGCTGATTTTGTCAATAGAGTCATACTCCTTCTTCAAGGTTTTCGGCACCTTAATTTCCTGCGTAAAACTATTACTTGTTATCAGCAATAGTAAAATAAATAATTTCATAATAAACTCCTTAATTTATATTATGTATTTAAAACAAAAAAACCTCATAACAAATATTATGAGGATAAGGCAATAATTTTAACCAATAAAAAGCTCATAGCATTTGTATTGGTTAAATCCTAACAAAGTATAGTCTTAAATATTTCTATCTAAACACTTTCACACTCTTAGAACATACAAACCGCCATGAGCAATCGATATTGATTCCCGAGTGTGAAAGATAAAAAAGAAGTAAGCAAGTGCATAGCTTTAAAACAAAAAAGAATTATCCACGATGAATAATCCTATCCTTTATTTCAAAAGCATAAGATAAAAATAAAAAACAGACTATTTCTAGTTTGCTAAGATTTAACCGTTATTAGTATAGCATACTGAAATACTTTTGTCAATAGATATATAATATATTTTATTATGCAGTTTTCAAATACGATTTGAAAATCTGTATTCCCGTATAGTAGGTTTATGGCATATAAATACCTACATAAAAACCACTAAATAAATTGTAAAAATAGACCTGTATTGATACAAGCCTTTAATGAGCATATTAGGGTCAATCAATC
The DNA here is from genome assembly GCA_002007315.1 of Epulopiscium sp. Nele67-Bin004. Next base: position 3,658 of record LNZQ01000149.1, on the reverse strand, counting down.
TAATTTTGTGAGTGATGATTCGGTTAATATTAAAAAGCGGCTCTTAAAGCTGTTAAAAGACTCAAATATTACCTTAGACTACACATTACCTGAAAAACTTTTAGAGTTTCAAGAAAGATTAAGAGATGATTTTGCTGTAAGTACGTCAGACAAATATATCACGTTTTTGAAAACCTTTCTCAAGTGGTGTGTTAAAAAGGGGTATTTGGAATCAAGCATACGGGATAGAATAGACTTCTTGAAAAGAAAAAAATCTCAAAAAGTTGAAGAAGTTTTTACTGATGATGAGCTTAAAAGAATGTGGTTTTATTGTATACAGTACGGCAAGCTGGATTTTATGAATTATATGATTACTCTTTTTTTGACAGGAGCTAGACCGAATGAGATTCTAAAAATGACAAAAGACGATATAGACTGGGAAAATAACACGATTACAATATGGATGAGTAAAACAGAGTACAGAAAAACAACACCGATAAATCCTAAATACTTAAAAGAATTAGAAAGTATTTCAAAAGCTAATAGACTTGACAACGGGTGTATATTTTACGGAAGTCTTAGAAATAAAGAATTTTATGCAAAAGAATTTAAGAAAATGCGTGAAGAACTAAAGTTAAATCCAAAATATAATCGCTATACCTTTAGACATACGGCTGGCGATAGAGCCTATGATTTGACTAGAGATATACACTTAGTTGCCGACTTTTTGGGTCATCAAGACATCAGAACCACACAAGGATACATATCCAGTAAACCCGAAAGAAAACGAGTGATTGCTGATGGATTGATTGAGAGTGTGGGCGGGTATTGATATGTCTATAATTGTTTAGTATATTATATGGTAAAAATTTATTTTAGGTGTATAAAATGGAAAGACCTGATTTAAATGGAGCTATACAGCAAGGCAATTTAAATTTAGTGAAACAATCTTTAGAAGAGTTGGAGCTTAATATTAATGATTCTATTAATGATGAAGGCGACACAGCATTAATATTAGCTACACAATATAATAAGAGTAATATTGTTAAATATCTTGTTCAGGAACGTGGTGCAGAGATTGATATTAAAAACACTAATGGAAAAACAGCATTAGATTATGCTAGTGAAGCACATTATGCTGAAATTATTAAACTTTTAAAGAAGTATAAATAAAAAATAGAATATTAGAAATGGTATTCTGTTTTTTATTTGTGCTGTTGACTAAAATTTTATTTAAATCTATAATATATTACTATAATTTAAGGATACATAGATGAGCATAACGAATACTATTATATTGACTAATTACACAACAATAACAAACATTATTACTGCAATTCCGGCAAATAATTGGGAGAAGGCTAGTGCCATATCTACAATAATAATCCCCGTTGTTCTCGCTGTGTGGGCATGGTATAGTGAAAAACGAAAAGACGAACGAAATCAACAACGCCTTAACCTTGAAAAATCTCAAGAAGTAGAAAAACAAAAGCAATTATCTGATTTAGCAAAGATAAAACAATTTATAGACGACTATCTAATACCTTCTGCAAAGCGATTCGTGGATAGTCAAGGAGAAGAAAGTTTTCAAAGATTGCATTATCTTAGAAAATTACTTGAAACGTGGAAGAATTTATTGAATATGTCTCAGAATACAATATATGTATATAGGATTCAAATAGAGTTTAATAAAGCTTATCAAGAGCTAAGCCAATACCATGTAAAATTAGCAGCAAGTAGCCATAGCACTTGGATTCCGGATTGTATTTATGAAATCGATAAACTACATGACTGGATAAATGGGTTATAAAATATAAAATCTGTTTATTGTTCCTGATTATATATATAACTATTGCAAAATATATAAAAAATGATGTATAATACTATATTAAAAACAAGGTCGTTATATGCTATTTGAAAAACAGGAATATCAAGAAAAATGTGTAGATAATATTATAGAGGTGTTGAAAGATTATGATTTCAAATTCAATGATGTTGATGCTTTATACGCAAGTATCACGGAATTCTACAAGAGTAATTTATTGCCGATAAAAGACAAATCCAATCAAACACGCCTAGATATAGAAATGGAAACCGGCACAGGAAAGACATTTACATATATCAAAACCATATTTGAGCTTAACAGACAATACAATCAAAATAAATTTATTATTTTCGTGCCGCGTAAAGCTATCAGAGAGGGAGTTATCCAAAATATTGAGCTGACTTCCGATTATTTCTTCCAAGAATACGGCAAACGCATATCGCTATACACTTACGATTCAAAATTATCAGTCAGTAATATTAAAAATCACTATCTTAAAAACGAAGATGAGCTTTCTGTGTTGGTGCTTACGAACAGCTCCATAGACAAAAAAGACACCAATATAATCCATAAATACCAAGAAGATTTATTTGGTGATGATTCTATATTCAATTCCTTGCAAAAATTAAACCCTATCCTAATAATAGATGAGCCGCACTTGCTGAAAGGTACGGCATTTACAAATATATTTAACGAATTTAATTCACTATGTCTGAGATTTGGAGCTACTTTCCCATCAGAACCAAAACACAAACTTTCAAATATGGTGTACTCTCTGGACAGCATCACGTCATTCAAACAATTTCTTGTCAAGAAAATACGTGTCAATACGGTTATTACCAATGATTCCAGGTTGAAAGTAAATCATGCTGCTGCAAACAGCGTAGAATTATTATATTTTCAAGATAACGAAGAGAAAAAGGTAAATGTGACTAAAGGTGAAGATATAGGACTAAAATCAGGCGAATCTATGTTTAATGGGCTGTACGTTGTAAATATTTCAATTAAAGATAAAAAGGTGTATTTATCAAATAAAACAGCACTTACCATAGAAGATAATTATGAGCTAAGTGATGAAGAAATCCGCCTTATGATAAGAAAGACTATTGAGTGCCACTTCCAAAAAGAAGAATCATTTTTCAACAAAAGAATCAAAACATTGTCGTTATTTTTTATTCCCAATATAGCAGATTATAGAGGCGATGAGCCTAGAATCAAGAAGATTTTTGAAGAAGAATATAAAATTCTGCGTTCTGAAATTATAAGCAATACCCAAAACGAAGAATATAAAAAATACCTGTTAAGAGATATAAATGAAAATGGCGAACTCATAGTACATGAGGGTTATTTCTCGGGGGATAGGGGTTCTGCCGATGATAAAATAACAACGGGCATTGATTTGATTCTGAAAGACAAAGAAAGTCTGTTGTCGTTTGATACGTCCTTGAGATTTATATTTTCTGTGTGGGCATTGCAGGAGGGCTGGGATAATCCCAATGTGTTTAATATATGCAAACTCGCCAACACAGACAAAGACACTTCACGACGCCAGCAAATAGGACGCGGATTGCGCTTATGTGTTAATCAAGATGGACAGTCGGAGGGGCTGCAGAGGAGAAAAAAAAAAGCACAAAGCAATCTGGTCATTTCTGAAGGAATGAGTAGTTTAGCACAACAGATGGTGTATTGATTAAGAGGTTGTCTCGCTGGAAACTAGCATTTCAGTCACGTTTGCACGGCACACAACAAACCGAAGGTGTTTGTACAAGAACAAAAGTACTGAGACTTATTTTGCTTTAAAGCATCACTTTGGTTTCACTGTTCAAAAACTGCTAGTGTAAACAAAAATGAACC
>LNZQ01000148.1 GCA_002007315.1 Epulopiscium sp. Nele67-Bin004 | reverse complement strand
CTTACTTTCTTCTATACCTACAATATAGTAAAAAGACTGTTTTTCATAAGGATCTAATATTATTTTAGCCTTATATGAAAGCACTGGCCATAATGGATATTTAGAAACATTTAAATCATGACTTTTATTAGTATCAAGTTTCGTTTTTTCTGTTTCAATTCCTTTTTCAAAATCAATACCTAATAATTTGCTATACATATATATTTCAGTATCTTTTTCATTCTTTAATCTTTTTAAAGCTATAATACTATCTAATTCTTCATCATAATATGTTTCTATTTGTAAATTATTAAATGAAGGATGTACTACACTTGTCATATAATCAGTAAGTGCTGGTTCTATATATGTAACAATTTCTATTTCTCTTTTAGTTTTACTGTATGTAGGCCTAACAGTAAAGACAGCAGCTTTTAAAGGAAACACTACTGTCAGTGCTCCAAAATGCATGATGTTCTTAAAGCCAATTAAAAATCATGGTAAAAAATCGGGATAACAATATCAATCAAAATAATCGGGATTATTACTTTTGCCATAATTGTCCAGCCCTATTACACTGTAAACCATTTACATCCTGGTTTGTCTGGTAAGTTTGCTCACATTTGCTAATTATAAGATTTGGAAGCTTGGTAGCGCTAGAGGAAAGTCATCCTCTGAGGTTCATAACTGTCTGTCCAAAACTTGATATCAGTCGGTAAGGCTTACCTCAAACGTCCAAATGATTTGGATTTTTTTTTTAGATATAATTATTACTATCAGTCTATTTATTAATGACCTTAGAACAAAGTTTCAAGGGGAAGTGGCTGAAATCTAACCCCACGAAATAGGACACGCCTTCAAGAACACGATAGACTACATCATCAGTAGTCTCTGATGGCTTTCACAGCAGATGTAATGTTTTTGTAGGAGCTATACAACACAACTTTATGCATTTCCAGATGATGTTGTGAACACAAACACAACATTGTTAAGTTTTTCAATGTTTCTGGGACTTCCACAACGGATACAGTGCAGCAATAATGGATATATCAGCTGCAGTAAATGAAATGGCAAGCCCCCATTCCTCCTGACGTCCCCACTTTGCTGTGAGTGAAAACGGAGTGATGCAACATACACTACAGGATGATGCAATGAGCACAGACACGATGTTGTTAAGTTTTCCAACCCGCCTAGGTCCTCCACAGCTGATACAGTGCAGCAAAAATAATCACAAAACATTATAAATCCAACCCACAAACCAAATCATCGCAAAAACGCTCCACGCGATTTATACAGCTACTCTACAAAACTCAATTCATCCAGCCCCACAATCTACATAACTTACACGACTAATCTGCATATCATCACAACAAATCCGCATAAACTAATTCAATCACAAAACATTGTAAATCCAATTCACAAATCAAATCATCGCAAAACCGCTCAACTAATCATCAATCACCGATAATTAGAACGCGAGAAACCGCCTTTTAAAGCCCCTACAGCTCACAGGTATTATCTTACCCTGCCCCAACACACACCAGCGCGATTGTTTAGTTGTACATGAGCTTAAAACACCATATCTCGCATTGTGATAATTCAAAAACCCGCTAGCATGACTTAGATATAAGAATACATAATTTGAGTTATATACAAAACTGCCGGCACGATTGCACATGAACAAAACCACCTGACAGCCTGCATATCAGCACAATTCATCCAGCCCCGCTCTGTGTCGCCTACCGTACAACTCATCCACACAGATTAGTATATAAAAATCCACTCGCTGATACCCTTGTTTGCCTAAAGCAGGGCTGGAGTTTACACAAATACAATCTGTTAGGGTTGCTTTTTGTAAATAAATGTAATATAATATATGAGTTGGAATGGTTTTTGCAAATCGTGTTAGGGTTGCTTTTTGTAAATAAATGTAATATAATTTCTGCAATGCTAAAGCTTTGTTCAATCCAGTTAGGGTTGCTTTTTGTAAATAAATGTAATATAATTTTAAAGAATCTTTGCCTGAGCTGAGAATCGTTAGGGTTGCTTTTTGTAAATAAATGTAATATAATTCGTAGTCTTTTATCTCAACACTCCAGGTGGTTAGGGTTGCTTTTTGTAAATAAATGTAATATAATATTACTTCGCTAAGTGCTGAGTAATACAAAATATAACAAGCAAACCTCCTCAAAAAAGCTGATATTTCATTGATTGTTTATTATGCAATAATCAATTTTTTGGTAATTTTGATTGACAAACCAGATAATCTGTGGTATAATATTTATGTTACATTTATTTACAAAAAGTGCTCTGACAAGACGCTTTAGTCGTAAAATGCCTCCTTCTTGTAAGGAGGCTCCTTTTTATCAAAATAAAAACATACTATCTTCAGGTTCTTCAATAACCTCTTCTATACCGCCGAAAAAATTTTTAGTCAATCCAAATTGCCTATCTGTCAAGAAAAAAATCGTGACATGCCCATTAGCAGGTAAAAAAGTTTTAATTTTCGCTGAAGTTCTATCAGCTTTATCCTTACTATAGCAGTATTTACTATAAATAGACAGCTGAAGTCTTATAAAACCTAGCGTTATCAAATCCTTTCGAAAATTATTTGCACGACGTCTGTCTATTTTTGTTTGCGTGGAAATATCAAAAGACACTATCAGCCACATAGATTTATAAGGCGAAATCATAATCGAACTTGGGAAATTTCATCTCCCCTCCTTCTAAATATCTGAAAAAATTTTGTGTGTAATATTGCATAGCTGTTGTAAATTCCAGATTTTCTCGTTGATAATGAATTGACATTTTGCTCATATGAATAATATCTTTTTTAATTTGCGGGCAGATTGTTATATCATCATAATTTTTAATAATATCCAATACAATACCGTCAGCAAAAGGGCGGAACGGCTCCATCAAATCATCAACCAAGCAGTAAGGATTGTGATTTGCGCTGTGGTGCAGTCCCAGACTGGGATGCAATCCCGCACCTATTACAGCTCTCGCCACACACGAACGAAGTACAGTATACGCATAATTCAAAAGTGCGTTTATTTCATTGTCCGAAGTCCTCAGAAAATCTTTACCGAACAAGCTCTGGAAATATATCCTCGCTCCCTGTGCTTCTTTGTTGTCAGAATCTCCTGATAATACATGTTTCGATAATTGTTTTATTTTATCAAATGGCAACTCAACCGCTTCTAATAGTTTAGCTTGATTGCGTAATTTTTCTTCGATTATCATCTTCCAAGCTCGTTTCTTCTGGGGTACAGTTGCATTTAACTGCAGTTTAAAGCGTTTTCCGGCATCTGTGTGCTGCATAAAAGGCAATAACATTCCTTGAGGCGTGTGTTTATCGTCACAGATAATCAATGGAATGTTAAACTCCAAACATTTTTTGAACATCTTATCAGAATAAACCGCCCCATAGCTATGACAGATAATAGAATGTATATCCGAAAAATGCACCCTGCTCTGCTCTTTACTATCCCTAACAGCCACAAGACTGTCACGCTCCGTATGCAGAAACAAATCGTCTCCGCCAATATCAATTATTCTCCACATATTTCACCTCAAAAAAAAGTATACCCTGTTTCAAGAAATTATCTCTACTAGAGTATACTTATTTTTTGTATGAAAGTCTAATTTTATTGCTTGTTTTTGAGTATTGGCGAACGATACCTTGTAAGTCCTACCGACGATAACACCACTCTTCTAACATTCCATTTTTGCATGGAATTAATATTAAACGAAGCATCATTACCTTTTTGCGCTTTTAGTAAATTCTGTAAGTGTATCTGTATACCGCTGCCTACTTCTGTAAATGTCGCCACTCTTACGTATGTCCTGCCTGCCGGAGCATTAGGAGCTTTAACAGACGCGGCTTTCTCTAACAGATTGGATTTATCTGTTAATGTCTTATGATTTACCAAATCTATCTCCAGCGTATCACCCTGATATATACTTTCCAGCAGTGTATAGCCGGATTTCTGATAGTCCGGAATAAAATCTTTATTCATGGCGTTTACTTTCCTGATAACCTCGCCGCACAGCTTGCCGTTGCTATCATGGTACAGGTCTATTCTTAGATTTTCGTCTGTGTCGTATGCCACCCCTACCCTGTCTTCAGCAGGCTCTACAACAATAAATTTTTTGCTTTTTTCGTTATTTGAAATTTGATAGTAAAAACTGCCTACCGTACTCAAAGCTCGTTTAAGTATAGAGTTTTCATTAATAGTTCTTTCTTTCTTGCCTTCTGCTTTTAACGATTCATTTTCAGAAGTTAATTCTTGCTCCGCTGTAGGCATTGCATTCATTATATCTTCTCTTTTTAGCTTGTTGTGTTCCAATAGTTTTTGCAGCTTGGCTCTTTCGCTATCCGAGTATTTTAGCAGCTTTTCTTCGGTATACATTTTTGGAAGCAGCTGTTTATCCACTTCTATCAAATTATCCTTTATACCATCTATTTTTTTCTTAGTAGACAAAACAATCTCGCCGGCTTTTTCAAATAGAATAGTATACGCAGTTTGCTTTAACAATCCCCCGTTTTTGTTGTGGTCATACTTTATGCTGATATAAGAATGATTGGTGATTTTATCTTTTATGTAGGTCGCAAATGTTTCTTTATCGCCCAGAGCTGTCTCGTCTATATTTTGGTTTTGGTAGATTTTGGCTATATTAGGCAGGGGTATCATTTCTCTAATTGCTTGAAGCTCAAAGCCCTTTCCGCTCAGAGTGTTTATAAGTTTACTGTAGCCGTTTGTGGAATATGCTATCGTAACAGCATCTAATGCATGATGCCTGTGATCCAAACGCATTTTTTTAGCAGGGTGAAAATACACTCCATTGTTATCATCGACAAATCTATTACCAAGCTCATGGGTGATTCCATGCAGCCCCCAAGCTTTTCGTAAAGTTGCAGTTTCGCCGCCTTTCAGCGTCCTGACATTTTTCTTTGATTTATCAACATACAAACATTGCATATAAGCTGCAGCGGCTTTTGCTATGTAGCTGGTATCCGTGCTGAATCTCGCTAGAAATCCTCTGTGATTGAGCCATTCTCTGTACTCTTCGTCGTTTTTCGTGAATCGCCATAATTTGTTCGGCAGTTGCTCTTTAACAAAATGTATTATCTCACTCCAGTTTTTATCACCGGAAAAAGCATTATATGGAGTCCTGTTACCTTTGAGCTGTACATTGCAAGTTTTATGCGCCATTACAAGGTTGTTTCTTGAGTTATCTGCAGATTGGGATTGAGGAAAAATATGGTCTATATCCACATCTCCTGAAACGACATCTTTAACCTTAAATCTTTCTAAGCAGTACGGACATATGCAACCTTGTTCTTCAGCTAATTGAAATCTAAGAATATATTTTTCGTCTACACCGTTTGGAATACAATACTCATCCATGATTCGTTTATTTTGTTTTTCGTTAGCATTCTGATCTGAGATGATTTTGTCACGTTCTTTAGTACCTACTTTTAATTCACGTGACAGCTCTATGCCTATCTCTGCAGGTTTGTAACCAAATATATCAACTATCTCATTGACTAATTTACGAAGTTCGTTTAATGTTTGGTGTACTACAGGATTGGCGATACGCCCGTATTTTTTTTCATCTTTATTTGTATGAGGCGTTTTGTAGCGCTTGGGTTCTTGTTTGAACTTATCCTTGAGGGAGCTATGCCACGCCTTACCTATAAACCCTTGCGTAGACTCGCTTAAAACAGCTCCATAATAAGGCAGCGTATCGTATACTATATTTTCTGCGTTAGATTTGAGCTTTCCGTCTTCGATGGCTTTATTGACAGCCTCTAAATACGATAATGAATCATTTTTTATATATTCAACCACTATCTGCATAGCGGTTTTACCGATAGGCGCATAATCTCCAATAAGGCTTATGCTGTTTAGCGTATCGTACGCCTCATCGTAAGTAAGATTATATTCACATTGCAAAATATCTAATAATTTATTATCATCTGCACAATTCGTCCAATCTGCAAAAAACCGATCTTTTTGCACATCATCCAATCTACTCCAGAAATCTTTATTTTCTAAATCTTTAAATCGAAAACCTTGTATTTTTTGATTGTCTTTATTCCTACCTTGAAGCGTAATATTGTCATATTTAACCTCTTTTTTGACTATTGCCGGTGTCAAATCATTACCTGCTCTCAAATGCTCGTAGAAGTTTTGTTTTTGCTCCATTGATAATGGTTTGCCGTCTATTCTGGTATTGTTTAACGCTTCCCATATACGGCGTTCTTCATTCAAAAAATTACATTTAGGAAGCTTAGGCTCATCTTCAAAAAATATACATCTCCCTGAATCGGGAACTATCATTTCGTTCTCATAATTGACAATATATTTTATCTGATTTATAAATTCTTCGGTAAATATATCAGGATAAAACTTACTCTGCGTATCAAGAAGTGTACTCAGCTCGTTTAATATTAAATTTCTTGTAGGCATTAATGCGTATTTTCTTTTCAGCTTGTTTCTAAAACCTGTATTATTCTCTTGATTATTTATAATTAACAATTCCACAAATGTATTTGCTGTGCTGTGTTTCTTAGCAAACTCTTGGGTTTCCTGTATGCTTTTTTGAGCTGTTTTTTCCTCCTCCGTAGCATCCGGATTTACCCGCATTGCAGAACTGCCCCTATGATTTGACAGGTGATACAATGCATACCCAAGCTCCGGTAATTCTAATTTATGCGTTAATCCTTTATATCTCAAATCATAAGGAGAGCAGCTCAAAACAGATTTGGAGAACATTACTTTTGAAGTATCACTGTGCCGCCTTCTGTTTTTATGGTCAATAAATATACCTTTGTATTCTGGAGGCAGCATCATTGAATGTTCGGAAAGCACTTTCCACAGCCACAATTTTCTATTTCTATCATGGTGGTGGGCATTTCTACCGCCTCTAAAGCCTCTGCGTTCTGCAGCTCCTATAGAAGTCTCAAATATCCTTGAACCATTTAATATTAAGTCCGTAGGTATAGTTTTATCGTCTATGCACTCTAATGATACTACTGCAAAGCCTATAGAGCCTACCCCTAAATCCAAACCCACGCGATAAGGCTTGCCAGCCAATAAATGTCTTAATTGTAATTTATCATTCAGATATGATGTGTTCATATATTTCTCCATAATATGCAGTGTAAACTATTCTATTTTAAGCAATCTAAAGTAATTATCTCATATCTTTATATTTAATTTCTTTCAATTTTCAGGAATATGCAGATATGCTCTCAAGTATTTTTACATTTTTTAGGATTAATTATAGTATATTTATCAAAAAATTACAATACCATTTAGATAGTAATTTAAGGTAAATATAAGTCCACACTAATATGTATGCTAAAAAATCAACAATATCATCACACTATAAATAAATTTGCTTTTATCGTGGTATCTATGCTATAATATACAAAAATACATTATGGGAGGTGTTTGAGATGATTAGCAAGCGTATTAACGTCAGTGATAGAATATATCAAATAGTCAAGCAAGACATTTTAGATGATGTATTGGATTTTGGAGACACCATAATAGAACAAGAGTTTGCCGATAGGTTAAATATCAGCAGGACGCCTATCCGCGAGGCTTTCAAGAGATTGGAGGTCGAGGGTATTTTGACACGTTTGCCTAATGGACGCATAAAAATCATAGAAATAGACGATGCACTGGTCAGAGAGATTTACCACATAAGAATATCATTAGAAAATGTCATTTTAGAAAACATTTTAGAAAACGAAAATAACTGCACGAGTGAATTTATAAACAAACTGCAAAAGATTGTCGACGTAAACGAAAGAGAAATCCAAAATCAAGAATGGGAAGATGCTAGAAAAAGCATAACCACATTCAGTAAGGAGATGTTAGCCAGCTCAAATTATACGGTTTCTTCAAAAATATTAGACCAATACAACTTTTTTTTATCAAAATTAAAAATAAAATCGCTGGCATCTACAGAGCGGATAAAACAAGCTTACAACGACCATAAAGAAATGCTGGAATTAATTAAAAGCAGGGATATTCTACAATTACAAAAAGTAAACAAAAGACATTTGATGACTGCTTGCCAGACCATTATCCACCAGATGTCAGAGTCAAAAAAATAATTGCAGAATAAATGAAAAAAAGCTTGCAAAAAAAATTATACATGTTATAATATTCATGTAGTAAAAATTGTATACAATTACACAATGATACAAAAATACAGGAGACACTGCATGCAGTACAACGATTATATGTCCAAAATGTCTGTGAACGACAAAGAATACTCATTTTACGATGTTAAAAAGTTTATTCAAGAGCAAGGTGGGGACTTTGAAAAGACTCCTTATTCTATTCGCGTGTTGTTAGAGAATATCATCCGCAATGGAGAAGAGGTCGATTTTCCATTTGCTTACGCAAAAACAATCGCACAAGCTTACGGCAAAGGGGATTCGGTGAGCGTTCCTTACAAACCTACCAGAGTTATTTTGCAAGATTTGACAGGCGTGCCTGCTGTGGTGGATTTGGCATCGCTTAGAGAAGGCATGAAAGACGCGCACAAAAACCCTAAAAAAATCACTCCTGAGATTCAAGTGGATTTGGTTATTGACCACTCTGTCCAAATGGATTGACACCAGATTGAAACATTATTCTGGGACTGAAATAAGCACATTAGGACAGTATTTTGGTGTATGTTTGTTGAAGCATGAGAGTTATCAACAATTCGCTGATTTATAATTTATCAGCTCAACTAGATGATTGTTGAATGAAGATGAACAGTTGCCTAGCAACACCGTCTTTAGCCTGGTTTGTGTACAAGTCAAATATAGCCCTCCTTTTGACCTGAAGAGCCTCCAGTGTGAGTGCAGCGATCAACTGGACTTACTTACACTGTGATACAGCTGCTCAGACAGGAAGCAAAGCATAAGAAAATTACAGTGTGCACATTACGTCTCTATAATGGTACGACCCACCTCCCTATACATTTATGAAAGGTAATAATTACCTTTTCAAGTTATTTACAAAAACAGTTCCAGGTTTGACGTCAGCTCAGTAACAGTGCTGGGATAAAACCATGAGCCTGTAAATATTTAGCCTCAGTCCCTGAGAACTAAGTCATCACAGGAGAATGAGAGGACACTGTTACCATGACTACTTGAGTATGGATCTATGCAGTCAGATGACAAGGACGTAGAGGTTGCCATGGTTGCACAATGAATGGCTTGTCTAAAGATATAGACGTAAAGAAGGCAGGTTACACTTACAGGTGATCCACTGTGGTTTAAGGTTTGATGCATTGCTGCTTTAAAGAGAATCTCAATAAGAGAAAAGCACCTACACAAAATCTAATGATTCTTATTTGTGTTTAAAGTGTTTAGATACTGGAGGAATAACTGAGTAATGAGAAAATGCATACCACTCTTAAAAAAAAAATCATCTATGGGACAAAATTCCATCATGCAATGTTTTACATTATTATACTGAATTGACTTCACTCCAGTTCTATTCTGGCGCTAGTACTACAAATTCTACTGAGATTAAATTCTCATTCAGCAGCTGTATACAGCTTTCAGCCACTTCATCAAACCACATAATAAAAGGTTCAAATAAGGACTCAGCTACTGATCAAAATATAACTGAAATGGCACCACAGACAAGTTAAATATCCGAATGGTAGGAGCCGCGATTTTTTTTGACAGACTCAAAATTAGATGTGCAATGAATGATTGACTGGCCGGGCAGCTTATTTTGCCTCAATCGGTGTTTGGCAGGATCTTTTTTTGTGTAGCCAGTTACTTCACACATTGGTTCACATTGCACGTAAAGCCTCACAGCCCTCAGGTTGTCAGAGTCCCACAGCCAAACACTGTGTGTTGCAGCCACATTGAGCCAAACACAAACAGGATGTCATCAGAGTGGAAGTTTCCCACAAAGAGTTGAGGAGAAGCGCCATGTCAGTACGGCGCGCTATTTTACCGCTCTAAGTACAAAGACGTATGGTTGTTTAATTCCTTCTGTCATGTTCAGTCTGCTGTTGTATGCTTCTGAATCATTCAAGGAGAACGGCCGACCTTCACATATCAGCTGACAAATCTTGGACTTGATCTGCAGACTGATCGGACTAGATTCCACTTAGTGAAAACAAATTTGTTTCCTCTTTTCTAATAA
>LNZQ01000147.1 GCA_002007315.1 Epulopiscium sp. Nele67-Bin004 | reverse complement strand
GTGAGTTCGGTAACATTTTTATCTGCGTCCCAAGCGGAAGCCATAGCTGTATACAGGGTTTTACCGTCGTTGCTGATAGCTGCATAACCGAGTTCAAGCGTAGCAACTTTACCTTTCAAAGTGCTGAGAGTTGTAGCTGCTTCGTCAGCTACAGAACAACCTGCGAATACGAATAATGCACATAGTGCCAGTATAGATTTTTTCATTGAAAAATACCTCTTATTTTTGTGAAACTATGGCGTTTTTGCTGATAATGGAGATTGTTAATGACGTCGTATAACGCGCTCGTACATACGAAAATATCCATGCAATTAAAAGCAACCGGTCTGCTTTAAAATCACAAATGCCCCGCAGTAAACTACGAGGCATAAAATTCATAAATTAGCAATAAAAACACTCATAGCATTTGTATTGCTTAATAATCGATAAAACGAAAGTGTAATATAATAACTAACTTACGCATTCATACGACTTACAAAGCTATGAGCTTTTGCAAAATCTATATATGCGTAAGTTAGTCATAATTTTAATGATAGGCAATGATTATATTCCTCAAAACATAAAGAGTTTTTGGATATAACCATTGCTATCGGTGATGGGGCTTACGCCCTGATAAAACTCTAGCGTTTTACCGATTATTAAGCATCTATATTATACATCACGCTGGGGGTTTTGTCAATAGTTTTAGCGATTATTTTTTAATTATTTTTCAAATAAAAGCTAAGTATATCCACAGTACGCAGTTATGATGATAGATTTCCACGAAAATAATTCGCGGGAATGCTTGACAATTTGAGATTTAAGCCGTATAATAAAAATAGAGAGAGCCGAAACTCTCTCTATCGCTAGTGTAAGACACTTGGTATAAGTATCAAACATAGCAGGAACAGGTATATAATACCTAGCATAGGATAACTCCTATTTTTAGATTTACAAAGCCCTCGCTCAAGGGCTTTGTATTTTATATACTTGATTCCTAATATCAAATAAAATAATTGTGTTAATTATATCGGCAGGAGATTGTAAAACTTTATTTGCAAAATGCTTGACAATTTTGAAATAAAGCCGTATAATAAAAATAGAGAGAGCCGAAACTCTCTCTATCTGGCTAATGTGTTGCTATAGGTAGCAGCAACAATATCAGCAGAACGATAAGAAACATAACTCTTATCATGGGGTACCTCCTATGGTAAGTTTTGAAAAAGCATTATTCCCGTAATGCTTTTTCTTTTTGTCAATTTCTTATCATCTTTGCAATATCTTATTAAACTAGGTTTATTAAATATCTATCGGCGGGAGATTGTAAAACTTTATTTGCAAAATGCTTGACAATTTGGGATTTAAGCCGTATAATAAAAATAGAGAGAGCTGAAACTCTCTCTATCGCTAGAACATGAGGCTCGGAATGAGCAACATGATTAGCGTGATAATGAATGCTATCAGCACATTCATAAGCTGCTCCTTATGGATGAATTTACAGAGCTTTTTGGTGAAGCTCTGTATTTTTTTGATACATTCATTTTATCACTTATTTATTAAATATCTATCGGTAGGCGATTGTAAAACTTTATTTGCGGTATATACAGCAAAAAGCACCCTGCGGCGGGTGCTTTTTTGATTGGTGTTAGATTTTTGTATGTCTTTAGAAACCGAAATCAATTTCACATTCGTTGAATATATCTAAATCTATGCCTTTTCTTCTGAGTGATTCTTGGACTGCCTTGCTGAAACAAATATTTGGGGATTCCACCGTCAGCACTAACATGCTTATAGGGTTGCAATCGCTGATAAAATAAAGATAGTGGCTGCTGTTGCTCCTGATGTCTTGTCGGAAATCGATTTTTTCTAATTTTTTAACGACACATTCATATTGCATTAGCATTTAACACCGCCTTTTATTTGTGTATGCAGCGTTTGTTTTTTTTCTATTGAATCGCTGATTATCATCTTGTATGAATGTTGATTTTTTGTGTATGCAGACTGTCCTGTATATTCATGCAAGTTTATGCCTTTTTGCAGCAGCGTTTGATTAAAGCGATTGAAATGCCTCCATAAAAAGCGGCATTCGTTATTTGCCATACACCGTTTTAGGGTGGCAAAGTCTTTCGGCGACGACGATTTTTTGTAAACACAAGAAACCAGCGCTTCGCCTAGTGCTGCTACAGCCTCTTGAGCGGTATTTTTGGATACCACTACGTTGAATTCCAGATTCCAAGCATTATAAAATCCGTCTTCATGGCTGTACATGGTGATAAAATGAAGGCTAATTATATTACTGTGCAGCATAAACTTACCTATATTTATTATGGTACACTTTCCTATATTTTCCAAATATATTTCACTCATGGTAAAATTCCTTATTTTTATGATATTGATTAATATGCGGTATTGAATATTATTAGATATTAACTATATGATATATTTAATACTCCTCCTTGATAGTTTGTTTCAAAAGTTTACGGAAAAACCCCTCGCATAAAACTAAGATAGATAAATCAATCCAATTTCAGCAAGGGGTTTTTTATAATAAATACAATTTAACTGTTCTGTTCTGTTCTGTTCTGTTCTGTTCTGTTCTGTTCTGTTCTGTTCTGTTCTGTTCTGTTCTGTTCTGTTCTGTTCTGTTCTGTTCTGTTCAGAACAGGTCATTTTTAATTCCTTGTCAAGTTTTTTTTAGAAAATAGCGAGACAAATTTTTTGTCGACACTATTTTCTTATACTCAACCCCGCTTTAGGGATGAATATTATCAAACTATTTTTATGAGATAGTTGTATCTCGGTACAGTTGTATCTTGATATAGTTGTATCTTGATACGATTGTATCTCGGTGAAAATTAATACTGTTGTTTTAATTTTCAATTTAATCTATACATTTTTTATGAGGTGTCAAATTTTACACTAAAAAAGTTTATATTTTTAATGCCTTATAACACAAAGATTTACGTGTATTAAAAAATTTGAAATTAAAGTTGCAACTTATGTAATTACATTTACGAAATTTGTAAAAAATAATTAGATGAAATGCTTGACAATTTGGGATTTAAGCCGTATAATAAAAATAGAGAGAGCCGAAACTCTCTCTATCGCTAGAACATGAGGCTCGGAATGAGCAACATGATTAGCGTGATAATGAATGTCATCGCATTCATAAGATACTCCTTATGGATGAATTTACAGAGCTTCGCCAAAAAGCTCTGTATTTTTTTGATACATTCATTTTATCACTTATTTATTAAATATCTATCGGCGGGAGATTGTAAAACTTTATTTGCAAAATGCTTGACAATTTGGGATTTAAGCCGTATAATAAAAATAGAGAGAGCCGAAACTCTCTCTATCCGGCTCAATATGCTGTTATCGGAATAAGCAGCAACGCCAGTAGTGTGAGAATTACAAGGATTCTCATAGGAAACACCTCCTGTGTGAATTTGAAAACGCATTGTTATCGCAGTGCGTTTTCTTTTTGCAACTCTCAACTATTTATTAAATATCTATCGGCGGGAGATTGTAAAACTTTATTTACGGTATATACAGCAAAAAGCACCCTATAGCGGGTGCTTTTTTGATTGGTATTAGATTTTGGATTTTAGGTATTCTATGTATGGGTTGATGTCCATATCTGAACCTGTGGCTTTGATTATCAGTTCTGACGGGGTGTAGGTAGAGCCGTACTGGTAGATATGTTCTTTCATCCATTCGTAGAGGGATTTGAGGGTGTCTTTTTGGTAGTCGACGGCGTGGGATTTTTTGAAAGTGTCAAAGAGCTGAGCCGCATAAATACTGCCCAGCGTATAGGACGGAAAGTAGCCCATAACCAGATGACTCCAATGTATGTCCTGCATAATGCCTTCGAGGTCGTCTTTTGGGGTGATGCCGAGATATTCGGTGTATTTTTGATTCCAGATTTTGGGCAGCTCGGATACAGGGATGTCTTCGTTGATTATCATTTTTTCCATTTCATAACGGATGATGATGTGGAGATTGTAGGTGATTTCGTCGGCGTGTATGCGTATCATGGACGGCTGGCATTGGTTTGCGATTTTGTATAAGTCGTCTGCCGTGATATTCTCTAGCTCGGGGAAGTAGGATTTGAGTTTTGGGAAGTAGTAATTGATGAACTCCCTGCTGCGACCTACTTCGTTTTCCATTATTCTTGAACAGCTCTCGTGCGTACTCATGGCTGTGAGGTCTGTGTGATTTTAGGGCAGTCACACACTTTAAAGAAAATGATTAATTTAAAAAAAAACTTTTTACACTGGAAACTTAAATTTCATTATTAATATTCGGGCCTATATTAATACATGCTTTTTATGAGTGGTGCAGTAGTTTTTTTCACCTCACACGGTAGTTTGATGCAGAATCACTGACATGGACAAAACAGCCGCTCTCGTATCAAAATAATTGCCTGAAATAAATAAAAGATTAAGTGCCACACCTAGTGGCTGAAGGGGGTAGAGCATTCACAACTTGCAGTCCAATCAGGATGTGGAGCAGCTGCTGAGGAGAATAAACCAGTGCCAGTCGTGCGCTGTGTGATAGTCCACTATTTCTATTTACTTCAGCTGCTCACGTGTGCGCATCACTTTACGGTGATTCTTGTCTGAAGTCTCCTTGTCAGTAACTTCCAAAACACTGCAGTCACATTTCATCTCTGCTGTGTGATTGACTAGCAGCCAGCGTTTGAATGTCAGCGAGGAGTGGATGGTTTCCAGTTTCCAGGCGCGCTCTCCACAAGTTGGTTGTTCGTGATGGAGAATCTCTGCCTCCAATTTGACCATCTCACGTGTCCCCGTTTATGAGGTCAGTGTGAAAGGTCTCAGCCCGGAAAGCCCTGAATTTATTCAATGATTTATTCATGTTCCGCAATTACAGCCCTTCTCGGATTATCATTAATTTTAGGGGGGTGGGGGTGGTTAGTCGTTTGGTGTGCAATTAAAGAGGCGTGACGAGATGGTTGACTTGCGGGCCAACCTTATTAGGAAGATAATTGCTTTTTTTGGCGAAACTAAAATTATTCAATAGTCCTTTCTTCAGCGGAAAAAACAAGATTGATTGACTGTCTAATTACCCGATCCACGTTCCATTTTAAAATGAGAGGCCTCGGTCAATTTTAATTTGAAATCTACAGGAAGACATCCACGAGCGAAAAAGTTTTAATTTTGTGGCGACATAAGGATTTTTCATCCTCTTAGGAATATTAAAGCTAAAG
>LNZQ01000146.1 GCA_002007315.1 Epulopiscium sp. Nele67-Bin004 | reverse complement strand
CGCTGAATAAAATCATATTGTTTGCAATATAAATATCAGAATAGCCTTTGTTATCCCTAAGAGAATTTTGGAATTTTACTATTCTTTCTACAGTCAAATCTTCCCAGCTGAATAAACAATCATCAAGAAGCTATCTATTATCAGGCATAGGCAAACCCAATTTGGCAAGCGGGATATACTCAAAATAATATTGGCAATGCACGCTTATTATATAATCCAAAACGTCTTTATATCTAGGGTCTCTAAACCAATCACTTAGCAAATATATGTACTCTACTTCGATATTTGCATAAGACAACAAGCGCTGATACTGTTTCTTTTTGAAGTCGCAAGTCTGTAATTTTTCATCTACAGAGCCGGCTACCTGCTGGAATTTGCACTCTATGATAAACATGGTGTTGTTTACTATCACATAGATGCTGTCATCAGGCAGTAATCGTTTGGATAATATTTTTGCCCAATCAATCCCAAGCTCTTCTAAAAATTTATAAAAACTGTATTTCTTAAAAATCCTTGCAACTTTTTCATCATGATAAAAAACATCGCCGTTTAATACAGAATAACCCTCTTGAGTATCCAAAAATGTACTCAAATCAGTCTTTCCTTCAAATATCAATCCCGTGCGTGTGTTTCCACCGCCTTTGCCGTTTTTTATCATTTTATCTCCATATATTTGCAGTAGTTAAAAGTTTGAAATCAACAGCTCGCTGACATTGTTTCTGTTTTTGCCCTTGCAGTTAATCATGCGTTTTGCCGATATACGTGAAATGTTGTAACTGTTGTATAAATCATCAAAAAACTCATCTTCGTCGTCGTGATTTTTGGGGTCTGAATTGCTCAAAATGATTTTTGCATTTCGTTGCGAAATCTCGTCTATAAAATCGCCTAAAGCTATCTGTTCATCATCATTAAAATCATTCTCCGTATACGAAGTGAAATTTGCTGTTTTGCTGATAGGTCTGTACGGGGGGTCTATATAAATAAAGGTGTTTTCATCGATAAAACTAAGGCAGTTTCTGTAATCACCGGTAGTTATTGTTACATTTTGCAAGGCAGTATGAATTTTTGATAGGTTTTCCTCATCGCAGATAATGGGTTTTTTGTAAGACCCCATAGGCACATTGAATACACCGCTTTTATTCACTCGGTACAAACCATTAAAACAGGTTTTATTCAGAAAAATAAATAATGCAGATTTTTTAATATCTATGGCGGTGCTGTTTCTAAGTCTTGTATTGTTGAAGAGTTCTCTTTTTTTATAAAAATAGATTTTTCTAGTTTCAATGTCTAAGTTCCAGTATTCATTCTGCAATATATTTAACTCTTCCAACAGCAAATCCAGATTGTTTTTGATTTGCATATATACATTCATAAGCTCTTTATTTATATCATTAATTAATATGCTGTCAAATTCATACTGCGAGATAACATCGAATAACACCGCGCCACCGCCTATGAACGGCTCGCAGTATTTTTTGATGCCTACCCCCAATCCTTTGGGGTATTTCGTGCGGATTTCAGGCAAAAGCTGCGTTTTACCGCCGACCCATTTAACAAAAGGTTTCATCAGCCCTCCGCATAGTTAGATTATAAATGTTTTAATATATTATACCGTATTTCTCATCTATTGTCAATAATAAAATTATATCCAGCTGTATATTGGACTATCAATCCATACGGATTGGTTTACCCCCATACCCCCTTATTTACATTGACTCAAAAACAGGAAATATTTGCAACGCATATTTGTTTTTGGTGTTTATAGAGTGTATACTATCCATATGTGATTTTACAATTAAAAAATCCCTCCACAGCAAGCCAGCCCGCTATTTTCTACCCCCTTTCTAAAGCTATTTCGACTGATAGAATTATACTATAGAAAGCTTTATTAAATCCAAGCTCATCGTATATAAAAATATTTAGCGGGTAAGTGGTTTTTATACGGGTATTTACATGCCATAAACCTGCTATAATCAGAAAATATATCACATAGCTATTGACATTTTATGTACTGTGCTGTATAATGGAAGTGCAAACATTTTCATAGACTAGCAATGGTCTATATTTTATCTTATGCTTTTAAAATAAAGGATAGGATTATTCATCGTGGATAATTCTTTTTTGTTTTAAAAGCTGGTGGACTTGCTTATTTCTTCATAACTTATCTCCCTAAGGCTATACAATAACACTCATAGTGTTTGTATATCTGGGGAGTATAAGTTATTAGATAAAATAATGGCTAGTAGTCTATGAAGATGTTTGCAAATACAAATGCTATGAGTATTTTATTTGCTTCTATCTCTAAACCCAAGCCCGTAGTATTTGTGTACTGCGGGCTTTTTTGTGATTAAATACTGTTAAATAATACATAATCTTAAAAATTAAGGAGGGAAATATGTTTGGAATTATATTTTTTATTTTTGTAATTGCACTAGCTGTATGGATTATAGGAGCATTAGGCGGTAATAAAAACGTTGCCGATACAGGTGCATAGGCAAGCAAAAAATTGGGAGGATGTTTATTAATACTCATAGCGGTATCTTTAATACTAGTCTTTGTAGTATACTACATATCGTTATCATCAGGCGGATATTAATATAAGTGATCCCCCAAAAATAATATAAAGGAGAATGTATGAAAAAATTATTATTGATAGCGATGTTTTTGTTAATGCCATATGGGGTTTTTAACTATGCAATAGATATAAATACTGCAGATAGAGCTGGATATACGCCTTTGATGTATGCCTCTAAAAATGGATATTTGGACAGAGTAAAATATTTGATAGAGAAAGGTGCTGACGTCAATAGAGTAGATTCTATAGAGGCTATTAAAAGAAATAGGCGTTATGGTTTGCATACATTTTGGATAAGTACGCCGTTGATTTTGGCTTCTGAAAATGGACATTTGGAAGTGGTAAAATATCTAGTGGAGAAAGGTGCCGATGTCAATTCTGGGAATTCTGGAAAGAAGGCTTTGATGTATACCTCCGAAAAAGGACATTTGGACATAGTAAAATATCTGATAGAGAAAGGTGCTGATGTTAATGCTAAAGATAA
The DNA here is from genome assembly GCA_002007315.1 of Epulopiscium sp. Nele67-Bin004. The sequence continues at coordinate 1,286 of LNZQ01000146.1, read as the reverse complement.
TAGTGGCAATACAGCTTTGATATATGCCTCTGAAAAAGGACATTTGGATGTAGTAAAATATCTAGTAGAGAAAGGTGTTGATGTCAATGCTAATAATGGGAGAGCTTTGATGCGGGCTTCTAGTAATGGACATTTGGACATAGTAAAATATCTGATAGAGAGTGGCGCAGATGTCAACGCTAGGGATACACCACATCCTTCTTGTTATACACACATCCTTCACACCGATTGACAGGCGTGGATAATCATCCAAAATGCCCTGAATAACTAACCAACCCTAGAAACATACAAAATCAAACATACAAAAATAAAAACATACAAAATGCTTTCAGCTCCAGAAATCTTAAGGTCACACAGCCTCATTTAGCTACAGTAGCTCTTATGTTTTTATGCCTACGAGTCGTCATAACCAGGACCACAAACATTATGTTTTCAGTCCGTCCGTCCGTCCAGGCCATTCTTGTGAACGCAATATTTCAACAACGATTTGAGGGATTTTCTTCGAACTTTGCACAAATGTTCACTCTGACTCGAGGACAAACTGATTAGATTTCAGTCAAGGTCACAGCCGCGGCCTCATGTTCATCCTTTGCTTTTGAATTCGGTATCTCAGGAATGCCTTCAGGAAATTCTATTTGCAACAAAAATAAACTTGGACTCAAAGATGAAGTGATTCAGTTTTGTCGGTCAAAGGTCAAAGGTCAAAGGTTGCGGCAAGCTCATGGATGCGATAAGAACACAACATTTGGTACAAATCCACACTTCGACTCAAGGATGAACTGATTTGATTTTGGGGGTCAAAGGTCACTGTGAGGGAGCATTGAGGGATTTTGTCAAATTTCACACAATCACTCTTTCTCCCAAGGTTTACGTGGCTAAAAAATGAGTTATGCAGGATTCGTATGACAGAAACTCTTCACTATCTTTATTTGACCATTTTTCTCGTTAAATTTCATTTCTAACTTTAACGTTTTTCACTTTTTCCTACATCCTTGTTTAATTGATATTTATTTTATGCATCAATGTGACCCCCTTCATCCACTTAACTTGCTCTGTAATGCAAAGTTTATTACAAAACACACACCTAAACCATAAAAAAACATAAGATATCTACCACTCACACTACCATTAAAACCACCTCAGGCCTTCTTCTTGACCCACCAATCTACTTTCAAGGCATATAACTGCCAGGCGGTAGCTCTAGGTACGGCTCAGTCGTCAGTTTAATTTGTCGCCGAAACTTAAACATAAGCACTGAATTAGTAACAACTTAATAGATTTCTTTC
>LNZQ01000145.1 GCA_002007315.1 Epulopiscium sp. Nele67-Bin004 | reverse complement strand
CTGCACAACTTCTTACGCCTAAAATATAAATAGTTTTGGCATTCAAAATTTCCTCTATTGCTAAATCAAAATCTTGCTCATCAATATTTTCTAAAGTATGACGAATTTTTTCCTCGTCTACTTGCAAAACATTTTTTAATATATGCCCTTTATCAATTCTATTATTTGATACTTCAATTCGTTGCACTGCTGTTAATTTACTTTTAACTAATTCCTCCAAAGCATCTTGAAATTTTGGATAACCATCATACCCTAATTCATTTGCAAAACGCACTACCGTTGATTCACTAACCCCAACGGTACTCCCTAATTTTGATGCTGTTAAATAAACTGCTTTCTCATAGTGGCTTAAAATATAATTAGCAATAAGTTTTTGACCTTTACTCATTTTTGGCAGTCCCTTATTTATTCTCTGGACTAAATCATTCTTCTTCATAATACACCCCCTAAGTATATTATATAGTAATTTTCTAATTTTACAATCTAAATTTGTTAAGAAAATTAAAAAGAATGATTTTTGAGGCTTTCTCACAATCAAAATTAAGTTTGTCAACCTCGATAAACGTTGGATTTGCTTGATGTGTAAACCAAGTTAGTTGTCTTTTTGCATAACGTCTTGTATTTCGTTTCAAAAGTTCGATAGTTTCATCAAGAGATGCTTCACCTCTTAAATATGGAAAAAACTCTTTATAACCAATCGCTCGCATAGAAACCATATCTTCAGTGAGTCCTTTATTATATAAATTTGTCACCTCGTCTAATAAACCATTTTGCATCATTATATCTACTCTTTTATTTATTCTTTCATATAAAACGGCTCTATCCATATTGAGAGCAAAAAACAAATAATCATAAGGAGACGTATTTTGCTTTTGTTTTTCTTCTTTATTGTGTACTGATATAGGTGTATTGTTGTTTTGATAATAAAACTCAATAGCTCTTATAACTCTTTGCCTATTGTTAGGATGAATATTTTTGGCACTCTCAAAATCAACATCCTTAAGCATACTATACAATGTTTCTGATGATTTTGCAAATAACTCTTGTCTAAACTTTGGAGTTTCTTCAGTTTCTCCAAATTCAGTGTCATATATGATAGCATTTATATAAAAACCCGTTCCCCCTACCAATATAGGCACTTTGTCTCGAGAATGAATGTAATTTATATAGTTTGTTACTTCTTGTTTAAACCAAGCTACATTGCTACTTTCAGTAGGAGATAATTTATCTATCATATAGTGAGGAATACCTTCCATTTCACTAGGCATCACTTTTGCAGTTCCAATATCCATATTTTTATAAACTTGCATAGAGTCAGTACAAATAATTTCACCATTAAGTTGTTTTGCAACACTAATACTTGTTGCTGTTTTTCCTGATGCTGTTGGTCCTGCTATTATAATTAGCGGTTTCATACAAATTTCCCTCTCTATTATACTCGTTTAAATAACTTTTCTATATCTATTTTTTGCATACTTATAAGAGTTGGTCGCCCATGCGGACAGGAATAAGGGTTGTCTAATGCCAATAAAAATTGAACTAGTTTATCACATTCAACCATATCTATTTTATCATTACCTTTTATAGCCGCTTTACAAGACATAGTAATTATTCGTTCTTCTTCTGATAAATAAATATTACTGCTACTTCTAAAGTCTTCCAAAAACACTTTAAATTTACTTATTGGCATAGCCATATTAAAAATATAAGGTACTTCTCTAACAATAATATCGCTATCTCCAAATATTTCTAATAAAAAGCCCAATTTATTTAATGTATCTATATTTTCTTTAATTGTATTCATTTCTAACGGACTTAAATTAATAGTTTCTGGCACTAACAACTGTTGTGAATGAACCGTTGAATTTGTGTAGTCTTGCATAAATTTTTCATACAACACTCTTTCATGTGCTGCATGCTGATCCATTACAAAAACCTTATCATGATGTTTTATGAGCCAATACGTTTCAAATATTTGACCTATAATATCGTAATCTATCCCTCTTTTGGGCAAAGGTTGAGTTACTGATTTTGTTTTTTGCTCTACTTGTATAGTAGGCTCAAAAATTTTTGGTGACTGTTGTGGTGTTTCAGGCTTATTTACTAATTTATCAAACTGTAACTTTTCAGGAGTTTTATGAGGTACAAAAAATGACTCCACTAAAACTTGTTGACTGTCTACTTTATTATCTATTGGCTTTGCAATTATTTGTTTTGCTTCGCTTATAGTTGGAACCATATTTGTTTCTCTTATAGTCATTAACACACTTTCGTATACAAAGTCATATAAGCTTTGAGAATTTTTAAACCTTACTTCTAATTTTGTCGGGTGCACATTAACGTCAACTTGTTCTGGTGGCATAGTTAAGTGTAGTATTGCTACTGGAAACTTTCCTACCATAGTAAGCGTTTTGTATGCTTCTTCAACTGCTTTTTGTAATAAGGCACTATTTATAAAACGTCCATTTATAAAGAAGTTTTCATAATTTCTATTTCCACGACTTATTGAAGGTTTTCCTAATAATCCTGCTATTTCTATATGCTCTACCTTAGTGTATAAAGGTATAGTTTGAGCCGCAATATCTTTTCCATACAGCTGAAAAACTACAGGTTTTAATTCTTGGTTTCCACTAGTTTGAAAAATTAATTTATTATCTCTAAAATATTTAAAGGAAATATGTGGATTAGCTAAAGCTAGTTTATATAAATAATCTGAAATTTTTGCCCCTTCAGTTGAGGGACTTTTCAAAAAAGCTTTTCTAGCTGGCACATTATAAAATAAATTTCTCATAATAAAAGTTGTACCTTCAGGACAAGCAACTTCTTCTGATGCATTAATTTCGCCACCTTCAAATACTACTCTTTTTCCCGTTATTTGTTTAGGCTTTTTGCTTATAAGTTCTACCATAGAAACAGCAGCTATACTTGCTAATGCCTCACCCCTAAATCCTAGTGAAGTAACAGTGTTCAAATCTTTTGCCAACTTTATTTTACTTGTTGCATGTCTTAAAAATGCCGTTTCAATTTCATCTTTTTCTATACCTGTGCCATTATCTGTAATTCTAATAAGCTCTATACCGCCACCTTTAATTTCAACAGTTATAGAGCTTGCCGACGCATCTATACTATTTTCAACTAACTCTTTAACAACAGAGGAAGGGCGTTCAACAACTTCCCCTGCTGCTATTTGGTTTATTGTGTGTGTATCTAATATCTCTATTTTCGCCATAATCGTATCCTAATTATTTTTGCCTATTTGTTTTTGTAAATTAAAAAGTATATTTTGTGCTTCTAGTGGTGTAATGTTAACAATATCCACTTTTTTAAGTTGGTCTATTACAGTATCATCTTTTTTGTCAAATAAAGATAACTGCTTTTCTTTCTTAGGGTTAACTACAGGTTTTTCATTTTTTAAAGCAGTCATAATCTCTTTTGAACGTTCTAACACTCCGAATGGCAAGCCTGCCAACTTTGCAACTTGTATTCCATAACTATGGTCAATACTACCCTGCATTATTTTGTGCAAAAATATAATATCTTCTCCAATTTCTTTTATAGAAACACAATAATTTTGTACACAATCATATTTATCCGCTAAAACTGTGAGCTCATGATAGTGAGTTGAAAATAATGTTTTTGCCCCAACTTTGTCTGCTATAAATTCAATAATAGCTTGGGCTATACTTTGTCCATCAATAGTGCTTGTACCACGTCCAATTTCATCTAATATTAATAAACTTTTTGAAGTTGCCGAATTTAATATATTTGAAACTTCTGTCATCTCAACCATAAACGTACTTTGACCTGACGCTAAGTCATCAGACGCTCCAACTCTAGTAAATATTCTATCTACAACGCCAATTTCAGCAGACGTTGCAGGTACATACGAACCTATTTGAGCCATCAATACGATTAATGCAACTTGACGCATATACGTAGACTTTCCAGCCATATTAGGGCCTGTTATTAGTAATATTTGTTCTGAACCTTCGTCTAATATAGTATCATTGTGTATAAATCCGTTTGTGATTTGTTCTATTACAGGGTGTCTACCCTCTTTAATTTCTATCGTATCTTTTTGTGTAATTATAGGTTTGACATAATTATTTTTAACTGCAACGTCTGCAAAAGACGCATACATATCCAGTTTTGCTAAGTTAGCCGATGTGCTTAACAATCTCGATATATTTTTTTCAAGTTGTGTACGAATTTCTATAAACAAGTCATATTCTAGTTGAACAAGTTTTTCATCTGCCCCTAATATATCTTCTTCAACTTGTTTTAATTCTCCTGTTATAAATCTTTCACAATTTGATAGCGTTTGTTTTCTAATAAAATAATCTGGAACCATATCTTTATTAGTATTTGTTACTTCAAAAAAATACCCAAAAACTCTGTTAAATTTAATTTTTAACGTTTTTATGCCTGTTTTGTCTCGTTCTCTTGTTTCAATATCTCTAATCCATGACGCACCTTTTTCTTTAACACTTTTTAGCCGTGCCACATCATCATTATACATCTCTTTGATGATGCCACCTTCTCTTATTGTTATAGGAGGGTCATCTACGATGGAATTGTCTATTATAGTATAGACATCTTCTAAAGTATCTAAACATATTTCAGGAAAAATATTTTCTACTAAAGATTTTATCATCGGCAACGGTTCAAGCGAACTTTTAAGCGATATTAAATCTTTTGCGTTGCAAGTTCCATACGAAATTTTTGCCACTAATCGCTCTATATCGTAAATTTTACGTAACTGTTCTTTTAAATCATCTTGCAAAAATATATCATCTACTAATTTTTCTACGGAATTTAGCCGCTCCTCAATACTAACTTTGTTTATTAGCGGTTGAAGTATCGTCTGTTTTAATAATCTAGCACCCATCGCTGTTTGAGTGTGGTCTAACACCCACAGTAGAGAACCTTTACGATTTTTATCTCTCAATGTTTCACAAAGTTCTAAATTACGTCTTGTCCCGTTGTCTAAAGTCATGTAAGATTCCACGTTATATAGCGTAATTTGGTTTAAGTGTCCCAACGATTTTTTTTGGGTATGTTGCAAATAATATAACGTTGCTGTTGTTGCAAACACTGGGGCTAGGTCGTTTTCAAACCCAAGCCCTTCAAGCGAAATAACATTAAAGTGTTGTTTAAGTTTTTCTGTTGCCACTTCTTTATCCAACAAATAAGCTGGCACTTCTTCGGTATTAGTTAAACCAGTTATTTCCTTATTAATAAGACATTCTGCAGGTGAATATTTCAAGATTTCGTCCAAAACTTTTTTTATGTCATTTTTGACAGTTGTTACAAACCAATCACCCGTACTTACATCGCAAAAACTAAGCCCATATTTATTATCATAAAAAATAATACTTGCAATATAGTTGTTTGTATCAGCATTTATGCCCTCAATTATCGTCCCCGGCGTTGCAATCCGCACAACGTCACGACGCACAAGCCCTTTTGTTGCCGATGCATCTTCAACTTGTTCACAAATAGCTACTTTATATCCTTTTTCAACAAGCTTATTTATATAATTTTGAACCGAAACTGCGGGCACTCCGCACATAGGGGCTTTTTGGGCTTGTCCGCACTCACGCCCTGTAAGAACTATTTCTAATTCTCGGCTTGCTATTAGTGCATCATCAAAAAATATTTCATAAAAATCACCAAGTCTAAACAACATTATACAATCTTTATGTTGCTCTTTTATTTCAAAATACTGTTTCATCATAGGTGTCAATGCCATACGTCACCCCTACACCAATTCGCCATTTAAATAATGGGTTTTCGCACTAGTAATTTTCACATCAACAAAATTCCCTATATTTTCTGCGTCTGCCTCAACATGAACTAAAATTCCAGACTCAGTGCGTCCAGAAAGAATTTTGCTATCGTTTTTGCTAACTTCTTCTACTAATATAGTAAATTTTTTGCCAATTTGATTTTCCATATATTGTGCTGATATAGGGTTAAGCACCTCTATTAAACTGTTGAATCTAGTTTTCACCGCTGCTTCATCAACTTGATTTTCCATAGTTGCTGCTGGCGTTCCCGTACGTTTTGAATATATAAAAGTAAACGCACTTAAATATTTAGCTTGTTTTACAACGTCTATTGTGTCTTCAAAATCAGCATCTGTTTCACCAGGGAAACCTACAATAATATCAGTTGTAAGCGTGATTTCTGGCATAGCAGTTCTAATTTTTTGAACTAAATTCAAATAATGCTCTTTTGTGTAGCCACGGTTCATTTTTTTCAATACATCTGTGCTACCCGCTTGAAATGGCAAGTGTAGATTTTTGCAGATTTTATCTGTTTTCGCCATAACTTCAATAAGCTCATCACTAAGATCTTTTGGGTGTGGTGTCATAAATCTAATACGCTCAAGCCCCTCAATTTTTGCAACTTCTTCTAAAAGTTTTGCAAATGTTGTTGGTTCTTCCAAAGTTTTTCCGTACGAATTTACGTTTTGTCCAAGAAACATAATTTCTTTTACTCCGTCATTAACTAAGTGAGTTGCTTCGGCAACGATGTCTGAAACGTCACGGCTACGCTCACGACCCCTAACGTAAGGAACGATACAATACGTGCAAAAATTGTTGCACCCGTACATAATGTTAATACAAGATTTGAAATCATGTTTTCTAATGCTCGGTAAATCTTCAACTATATCTTCATGAGTTTCCCAAATATCAATAATAGGCTCACCAGTTTCTAACCTAGTTTGCAAAAGTTCTGGAAGTTTATAAATATTATACGTTCCAAAAATCATATCTACAAAATTGTAAGTTTTTTTGAGTGTGTCAAGCACAACATCTTGTTGCATCATACAACCACATAATGCAACTAAAAAGTTAGGATTTTTCTTTTTACGTGACTTTAAATGTCCAAGCTTTCCAAATATTTTTAATTCCGCATTTTCTCTAACGCAACATGTATTGTAAATAATCAAATCTGCGTCTTTTTCACTTTCCGCTTTTGTGTAACCAATTTGCTCTAACATGCCTTGGATTTTTTCAG
>LNZQ01000144.1 GCA_002007315.1 Epulopiscium sp. Nele67-Bin004 | reverse complement strand
CTGTCTTTTTTTTTCTGTCTGTCTCTGCTTTTTCTCTGCGTCACATAATGCGGGTACAGATAGTGCATATTCCAGAACAAAAGGAAACTGAATCCTGTTATTCTTGGCTGTCAAATGCAAGTATTTTTATCACTATCCTGTAATGCTACCATTGCTTGAGGCGTGTTTTATTAACCTCAGTCACACTTATTAAATCCTCTCTTTGCCCTCATATGACTCAGATTAGATTTCCGACATCTCCAGAAGAACTCTTGAGTGTCCCTGCTCAATTTGAAGCTCTGTCGCTCTCTTAACTTTTTCCTGTAGGCTAGTGTGTGCTCGAGATAGAAACAGAGACGGAAAGAATATAGAAGAATTGCCCTGATTTGCCCTGAGGACAGAAACACGGGAGGGAAACTATTCTCAGTCATTCCACACTTGAGCTACAGTTTGCCTGGTGGAAACATACTCATGTATGCAACTGTTCAGGAATGTTTACTGGGCTCCTTATTACTCCTTGTTCTGATGAAAATCACATCTTTTCTCCCCTGTTCATTCTCAGCACACCAATTATTAGACACTGAATGATCCAACAGCTTCAGTAGCTGCTTATTTATCCCCACTGGTGTGTTAATAAAGGTTCCAGAGGGAAACTGCGACCATAGATCCTGTTGAGTCTGATTTGTGTGATTTCTTCCCATCGACAGCTCTGTCACTGTCACAGGAAGATGGTGGCTCAACTAAAATGATGACTCATTGTGCATGGATTCATAGGGAAACAGTTCCTTGCATCCCTGTTAGAATGCTGTTCAGGTACTTTGTCACAGTGAAAGACTGTCTGTACTCCATTAGCATTTAAAGTGCCCCTCTAGATTAACATAGCAGAGAAGACAGCGAGAGAAGTGATCAGCCTTTACTCTTTGATGTTAAATGTTATCTCGATTTTATCACAATTCTTTAGTTTTTCATATTGGTTAAGACTATTTTACAAGTTACAGAAAATGCAGGGCCACAGTTTTGCTTACAAACATATGGTCGGCTTATATTTGGTTCCTGGTTCCTCAAAATGATTTTGTTTTGATTTATGAATTATTAAATTCTAAGAATTACATGTAAAGTAAATGTGTTTTGTAAACTAACTGCAGGCTCTGCAAAAGTAAACAAATTAAAATAAAAATATATGGAACTCTTCAGGTAAATTCTCGTGATGCTGTGTCATGACAGCCAATCAGTGTTGACATTCTCCTCGTCGACAAACGTCTCAACGTCTGGATGTTGAATCAGACATGGCAGTCAAAACAGTGCTGTGTGTGAACACTCTGAGCTCCTACAACACGACTTTATACAACACGGGATTATGTTATAACGCAGACACGAGATCAGTTATGTCTTCCAGTGTTTTGAGAGGCACATTTTATCATAGTTTTACAGCTGAACTCCTGCAATATGTAGAAGCTGTCTGAATTATGATGGATTGTGGACAGGAGCAGAGATGAAGGGATGTTTTTCTACTAGAAAGAACATTGTGTGAAGCGCTGAAAAAAACAGCAGAAAAGATTACCAGCGAAGTAGTTAATAGATGAACTCGCTAAAGGAGGCAACAGTTTCAGTCATTATCTCTAAAATACATTACATAACAACATGTTTTGAAATAACTTCGTTTCACAAACATGCTGAACAAGCCCTTATACTCTTAAACAGACAGTTCACAATACTACATGACCAGCAAACTGTCATATTTCCACACATATACAGTAAAAAGCATCAAACTGTATATTTAATATCCTTAAAAACAGAAGCCCACTGACAGCTGGTACGAAAGTAAAGCTTGTTATAAGTTTTTATGGAAGTGAGAGTTCCATCTATCACCTTATAGCAAACTTTGGCTTTGATTTTATCGGGAATTTTATCGTATCTATTTTGATTATAACCTAAAAGTGTTATTTCAGTGAAAGTGGTTGTTTGCAATTGAATTTCGCAATTAGAGTTTAACTGTATTCGCAATTTAGTAATCCGACAATTTATCTTATCCTCTTTATCCCAGCCCCTATTATTATAATATAATTGCCTTTCTATATCACTTTCTATTTTGTTACTTGAATGTTTCATTGTATTAAATAACAGTTGTCCTAAAACATGCAGAGGCAATGTATCAATTTCTTCTACAGTTAACGTTATATTTGGCAAATCTTGTACAAGTTTTTTAGCTGCATAAACTTCTGTATCTCTACTAAACAATAAATATACTTTTGTATTATTATCATCATAATTATAAACTAGTGATTGTATTGAATCAAATCTTTTATTATCTAGCATTCTCATTATTTTAATTTGAAACTTTTTTTCTGGCTCTACTTTAGTTGCTTTGATTACAAAATAATTTTTATTTATTGCCTCATAATTAATTTTTGTAAATTGTATTTTATTAGTATATAAATTATCTGTCATATACTCCTCCGTTCTATTGTCTAAAAAGTGCGTTTTTAAGTTCATTTATATAATGACTATTTAAACTGCCATTATTATTAATCAAATATGGTATTACTATGATTTCAACATCATTTTTAGTATTAACTGTATTTATACATAAGTTTTCTGGAGTTCTGTTGTCTTCTAAAATGTTAATTAATACTATACGACTTGAGCCTAAGTCTTTAGCTTTTTTATAAAATTTATTTGAGTCTACTTCTTTTCCATACACAGTAGTATAATTTTTAAAATCTAAACAACCAATTTTATCACCATATTTATATATCGCATCAACTCTTTCATATAAATCTAAATTTGTTATATCTTCAACTAGTCCTTTTTGTATACTGTTGATTATAGCTTTGCCTGCTATTTCACCAAGTCTACCTTTAATAATGTTGTTAAACAGTATAGGGCTAGGCATATAATATTGTTTATTTGGGTCAAAATTTATATGTTTAAATACTCCTTTTTTATCAAATTCATCTCTTATAATATGGTTTTTTCTAAACATATCTAATCGGGTTGCATTCAAAGAAACTTCATATCTAAACTTATTTTTATCAAATTCTAGCTCAGTTATATTTTCGTAGTTGTTTTTGTAATTATAACTATAAGCAACATCTTTATTTAAAAGCCCTTTAGGTATAGGTATCCAAAATATTTGAAATAATATATTTGTTTTATATAATTCCTCACTTACAAAAAAATGTTTTACTCCCAACTCTCCTAACATTTCAAATTGTTGTTTTCTTTCTTCACTCCATTTCCAGTTGTTCGCCAATGGTAAAAAAGCAGTCAATTTTTTATGTGCATCATTACATTTTCTCAAAATATTAAGCATTGCACGATCTACTTTTGCTACCTCACTTTCTGTTGGTAAAGACTGATACTCCTTTATTAGTTTTAACTCAGGACTTATAGAAGATGATTTAATGTCATCTAAATTTGTATTGTCAAGTACACTTTGTACCGTTAGCACCGTTATATTTTTTGAACGATACATCGTTCTATTTATACGACCTATTGATTGTACAACAACGCTACCTCTTGCTTTTTGTATAGGAATTTCTATTGATTTATATTTAGCTGATGATATATGTGCTTTTGTTTTATCTTTTAACGCTAAATATAAATTTTCGCTAGCATCTATAAATTGTTGTCTTGAAAAATTGCCCGATTCATACAATTCAATTAAATTCATAAAAACATTTAAATAGTTAGTATACTCACTAGTTATTTCGTCATTATCTATATACTCAAAAGACGGATGTTTATGAGTAATTTCTCCTAACATTACACAACTAAAATCTATTTTTCGATTTTTTTCTTCTACAGAAAAGTTTTCATCTATACATATATAATCTTGTCCTAAATTAAAATTAGAGGGTATAGCATGCTGTAAATTAATCCCCCGAGCTATAGATTGATATGTGGTTAATAATATACACCTGTTTCCTGCCAATATACTATTTTGCAATTTATCATGTACAACTTTAATGTTATTAGTATTGGCTGTAAATAATATATCGTTTATACTAACTTTTTTCAAATCGTCACAGGTTGAAAATTTATCAATTATTATTTCTAAATATTCTTTAATTTTATTTAAATCAAATTTATGCCCATTATCTTTTGCCCCGATGCTATGCAACGAAAGCATCGAATACATTTTTGGGTTTAAAGCAAACTCTTTAAAACTTGCAAATAAAGTACAATATCGATAAAATATATGATTTTTGCTTGATTCCCCATCTTTTTCATCAATTTCTATTTTATCAATATATTCAATAAAATTTTTTGATATCTTATTTTTGCCCAAAATATTATATAAAAAAGTTTCTATATCTTCCCTATTATGCGGCCCCCTAGAATTTTCATCCACAACTTTAAGTTTAACAAAGTCCTTGTATTTTTCATTACGATTTATTATACGTTTTTCTATCCTTTCTATATCTTCTTTTTGTATTTTAAAATAATAATTATTTATTTTATGTTCCAAATAAGATAAATCAAAATTACATAACACTGAATTAATCGGAAGTGTTGCTGATAGAGCTATAACTTTTGCTTGGTTGCATAAATCAACTAGAATACTTTCTGGAAATTGATCTATAGTGATACTGTGGATTTCTGTATATGTTTTGTGACTAGCACAGTCTTTTAAAATATCAAATCTAAATCCGTTTTTATAAACATCAATTTCTTCATCAAGTGTAAATAGAGCAACATTTTTTTGCACTTGATCAGATAAAGTCCAAATATAGTCTTTTAAATGTAAATGATTTAAAAACCCTAGTTCTTTATATATTATTTCTAAGTTTTTATCAACCTCATGTTGATTTTTTGTATAAGCTTGAGCAATTTTTCTAATTGTATTTAAATAGGTAGTTAGCCCTGTTCTACATTCTCTCATCATTTGATATGGAATTATATCTAAATCGATATCAAAATTATGCTTAAACTGTTCCAAAGTTTCTATATAAATAGCTATTCTGCCTTTCTCATAACGCATTCTAATATGAGTTTTGTTGAGGTCTCCAATATAATTATGTTGGTCACCCTCCATACTCCACATTATTTTTCTCGAATCTTCATGCTCATCCAACGTTTTGCAAACCATATTTAATTTATATTTTTCTGTCAAATATTCAAGATTTTTGCGTTCTTCTAAAAATTGAGAATATAACTCTTTATCTTTTAACAAAACTTCATTTATAGACGGTGAAAAATTCCAATCTTTTTCTAGCTTAACTAATGCTTTTAGTATTTCCCTATAGTCCACCAAACCGTTAGTGGCATCATCTATAATTGCTTTTTTGATATAATCCTTAGCCTGATCAAATTCATCAATTACAATTAGTGCACCATCTATAATATTGCTATTATATAATTTTGTGCTTTTATCAACCAAAGTGTTATAAGTATAACAAAATTTACTTACGCTCATTAGCACAATTTTACTTATTGATGTATATATAACTGGATACAATTTTCCTATCCAACTCAACTCAGAATTTTCTTGTATATTTTTTAAGACCTCTGTTTTTTCTTTATCTCCGCATAAATCTTTTAATATATATTTTATACCTTTTCGCAAATAATTTTTTTCTAAATATTCAATTTCTTTTTGCAAGCTAATTTTAACATTTGTAACATTTGCTGTATCCAGCTTAACAATATCTTTCTTTAGATTTACTAAATCTAAAAGTCTATACTCTTTTATTAGTAAAGATTTATATTTATTAGGTATAGTGCTATATATTTCTATAATATTATTAATTACCTCTTCATTAATAGCTTTTACTACTAAAACTTCTTTAGTAAATTTTACATCAAGTTCTATTTCAGATAAATTTGGATATATATCTCTATATGCCTGTTTAAATTCTTCTACAGGCAATACACTTTTTACTCCCGTTAACCAAAAAGCAGGCTTGTCCCGTTTACTTTCATCTTGCTTAGTAATTATTAATCTTGTAGCTACATACGTTTTACCTGTACCGGGTGGAGCATATATTCCAAAAAATCCTGGTTCAAATTTATTATCTTTTATTTTTAAGTTTTGTTTTAATAATTTTTCCATAATTTGTTCCTCCTTTGTATTAATATTATATATTATATTTTTATAGAATTCAATATACAATATAAACAAATACTTAATTTTATGTTTATTAAAATATGAAAGGACTGATTTTAATGATAGTTGCTATTTATGCCCGCAAATCAAAAACTACTGACCAAGGAAAATCTCTTGAAAATCAAATTGATACTTGTAAGGAATACATTGAAAAATGGACAGACATAACAAATGAGATTGACTATAAAATTTATGTTGATGACGGATTTAGTGGTGCAAACACTGACCGCCCAAATTTCAAACAACTTTTGGCTGATGCGAAACAACGTAAATTCAATACGTTAGTTTGTTATAGACTTGACCGTGTTAGCCGTAACGTTTGTGATTTTACTACAATTTATAACTTATTACAAAATAATAATATAGATTTTATTAGTGTGAAAGAACGTTTTGATACCTCCACTCCTCTTGGGCGTGCAATGTTGAATATCTCCACTGTTTTTGCACAGCTTGAGCGTGAAACTATAACTGAACGAATAACAGATAACATGATTAAACTTGCACGAACAGGTCGTTGGCTTGGTGGCACAACTCCAACAGGCTTTTCGTCTAATTGCACAGCTGATATAAATAACAAAAAAACATTTTACCTTGTTCCTATTGAGCATGAGATACAAAAAGTTCAACTTATTTTTGACAAATATTTAGAACTAAAAAGTTTGCATGGCGTTGAAACATATTTGACTACACATAACATTTTAACAAAAAACAACGTGCCTTTTAGAGCCGATGCTATCTCTCGCATTTTACAAAATCCCGTTTATGCTTGTGCAGATATTAATACATACAACTATTTGAATGAAAAAAACTGTGATATTGCTTGCAACATAGACTCATTTGAGGGTAAGTTTGGTTTAATGGTATACAATCGAACTGATCAAACTGGTACTATAAAAAAGCGAAATTATACTGACTGGATCGTTGCTGTTGGGGCACACCCTGCCACCGTATCAGGAAAAATTTGGGTTAATGTTCAAAATATTTTAAGTGATAGCAAAAAAAGTAATTTTTATATTAAGCCATCAACCAACTTTGGCGTATTGGGTGGACTAATTACTTGTGGAAATTGTGGTTCAAAAATGCATCTTAAACGAGGCAAAATAAAAAAAGATGGGACACAAGCATTTGTTTATATTTGTTACACAAAAGATAAAAGCAATCGAAAATTATGTAATCAAAAAAATCTTATTGGACAGCAAATAGATAGCCAAGTTATTGATTATATATTAAATTTAACACATCATATTTCGCCTAAATCTACTTTTAATATCAACCAAGTTAGTCAGCATTTACGAATTAATAATTTTAATATTGAAAGTCAAATTAGTGCAAAAGAAAACTTGTTATCAAATTTGATTAATCAGCTTGGGAGTATTACACAACAAAGTTTAGTTGATCGTATTTTGAACCAAATGAGTATTTTAGATAATGAAATTTTAGAACTTAATCGCCAACTTGATAACCTAAACTATATAATTGATATTAATCAAATCGAACTAAGTTTATCGGTTCTTACTAATTTAAATAATATTGATATACTACATCAACGTTTGTTACTCAAATCCCTTATACATAGCATAGTATGGAACGGTGAAACTATAACAATAAAACTTTTTTAGCAAAAAAATGCCCCCACAAACACCGAGTTTATGGGGGCATTACCTATTTATTTTGTTGTTAATTCAACAAGTTTTTCATCTGCTGTTGCATCAACCGAAATATTTACTTTTCCCGTTGCAGTCGTTTTAACAAGACCAACCATCGCTTTATCAACTTTAAAATCATATTCAGTGTCAGGCGTAAGCTCTAAAGTTATTTGCGTTTGTGCATTACCTTCAACAAAAAATCTTACCCCTTTATCTGTCACTTTAAAGTGATGAACAGCCGTTCCAGGAATTGATTCATACACCAATTCGCCATCTTTTTTTAGTTTTGTAACTTCGTTAAAACTTTTAGCTTTGTATTTAAATCCTTCGATTTCAAAATCCAAAACTTTTGTTTTGCTATCCAATTCATAGTTCCCAAAACTTATAGTGCCGTCCGAGTTAGTTCGTATAATTTCTTTAATAACTGCCATACTTAAACCCTCTCTCTCATAGTAGTTTGATATTTATTATTATACACATAAAATGTTATTTTGTAAAAACAATTTTTTCCTTATCGTCCTCTTTTGTAGTTTCAACTTGGATTGTGTCCCCTTCACGAACTTCTCCTGACAGCATTTCATCGGCAAGTTGATCCTCAATAGTAGACTGAATAAGGCGTCTAAGCGGTCTTGCTCCATAAGCCTCATCATACCCTTTAGTGGCAAGAAACTTAATAGCTTCTTCGTTTAATACTAAGTTTACGCCAACATTTTTTGATATACGAGCAACCAAATTTTTTGTCATAACTTGAGTGATTTCCTCAATGTGTTCTTGAGATAACGGATGGAACACGATAGTTTCATCAAGTCTGTTCAAAAACTCAGGTCTAAACAATTTTTTAACTTCTTCCATAACCATCTTTTTCATATCAGTATATTGCTTATTTGCGTCGCTATTGTTTACAAATCCCATACGTTTTGGCGTCATAATTTGTGTTGCTCCGATGTTAGACGTCATAATGATTATAGTATTTTTAAAGTCAACACGTCTACCAGTTGAGTCTGTTATGTGTCCATCGTCCAAAATTTGCAACAAAATGTTAAACACATCACCATGGGCTTTTTCAATCTCATCTAACAAAATTACTGAATATGGCTTTTGTCTAATTTTTTCAGTAAGTTGCCCGCCTTCTTCGTATCCCACGTATCCTGGAGGCGACCCGATAAGTTTTGACACTGAATGTTTCTCCATATACTCACTCATATCAATTCTAATCATAGATTTTTCTTCACCAAAAAGCTCTACAGCTAAAGCTTTAGTAAGCTCAGTTTTTCCAACTCCCGTAGGTCCCAAAAATAAAAACGAACCAATTGGACGATTTGGATCTTTAAGTCCCACACGACCACGACGTACAGCTTTTGCAACGCTAACAACGGCTTCATCTTGCCCGATAATCTTTTTGTGCAATTCTGTTTCAAGCTCTTGCAATTTTTTGCTATCTTCTTGGGCAAGTTTTGTTACTGGTATGTTGACCCAGGTGCTTACAACTTCGGCGATATCTTCTGCAACTACAGTTTGGCTATCTTTATTTTGTTTTTCTTCCCAATCTTTTGTAAGTGTAACAAGTTGATTGCGAATTTCGTTTTCTTCTTTTTTGATTTGGCTTGCAAGATCAAAATTTTCATCTATTATCGCCTGCTCTTTTTTAGCTCCAAGTCCAATAAGCTGTTTTTCAACATCTCTAATTTGGTCTGGCGATGTGTAGGCTCTTAGCTTCACACGTGATGCAGCTTCGTCTATTAAGTCAATTGCTTTATCCGGCAAAAATCTATCTGTAATATATCGTTGAGAAAGCTTTACTGCGGCAGTAAGAGCTTCATCAGAAATAGACACTTCGTGATGCTCCTCATATTTTGAACGAATTCCTTCTAGTATAATGAGTGTTTCGCCAGTTGTTGGTTCCTCAACTTTTACAGGCTGAAATCTACGTTCAAGAGCGGCATCTTTTTCGATGTATTTGCGATATTCATTTAATGTTGTTGCACCAATAAGTTGCAATTCACCACGTGAAAGTGCAGGTTTTAGTATGTTTGAGGCGTCCATTGTACCTTCTGCCGACCCTGCCCCTATAATAGTGTGTAGCTCATCAATAAATAAAATTACGTTGTGAACTGACACAATTTCTTTCATAACTTTAGTAATTCTTTCTTCAAATTCACCTCTATATTTTGTCCCAGCTATCATAGTTGATAAATCTAGTGCTACAACTCGCTTTTCTTTTAGAAGTGCAGGAACATTCCCCATTACGATACGTTGTGCAAGCCCTTCAACGACAGCTGTTTTCCCAACTCCAGGTTCACCAACTAAGCACGGGTTGTTTTTTGTACGTCGAGATAAAATTTGTACTATACGTTCGATCTCTTGCTCACGACCTATTATGTTATCAAATTTATCTTCTGCCGCAAGCACCGTTAAATCACGACTAAATTTATCTAATGTCGGTGTCAAACTTGCTTGTTTTTCAGTAATTTGAGCAAAAGTTACATCTTTAGTACGGTCTGTAGCTAAAATGATGTTTACGTCTGCATAAAGTGCATTTACATCAACTTTTAATAGTTCAAGTATTCTAACCGCAACAGATTGAACTTCTTTTAATAGAGTTAAAAGCAAATGCTCCGTCCCAATTTTGCTTGTGCCAGTCTGCTTTGATAGTTGTAAACTAAGCTCAATTAGGCGATCCATTTTAGGAGTAAACCCTCTGTTAGTTCTATCTGTCGTTTGTGATTTTCCAATTAGCTCTCTAATCTTTTGAATTATATCATCTTCAGTTACGCCACGCTTTTTTAGTGCAACTTGAGAAATTGAACCTGGTACGTGAGCTAGTCCTACTAACAAATGTTCTGTCCCCAAATATTTGTGTCCAAATTGTTCCATGATTTTTTGTGCGTATTCTATTGATTGTCTTGCTTGTAGTGTTAAATGACCCTGATTCATAGCGTTATCCTTTTCAAATATCTAATTTTTTGGTATCGTGATGTGTATAACCCCATTTTCTGTTTCAAATTCTTCCGTTTCGTACGTTTCCCCTTTTTGATAAGTGTATGAATGTTGTTGCCAAGTTTGTTTTAAGTCGTCTTTGTAGTCATCAAAGCTACCCTTTTGTTGATCAGCAATGTCGTTTAATAATTGCTCAATCTCATTAATGTTCTCGGTAACTTCTTTTATCTTGTCTATTAATAATGTATTATCAAACAACTCACCATATTCTACATAATTGAAATAAAGTTCACCTAATTGTTGCTGATTTTTTTTTAGCTCATTTTTCAGTGACGAAAGTTCACTACGCATTTTTGTCTGATCTAAAGTTTTTAGAGTTTGTGATGACACTTCTTTGTATGTAGTTTTCACACTCTCTCCTAGTTTGGTAAATATTTCTCTCATCTTTTGTTCCTCCTTTATATTTATAGTAAAAAGACTAGAACTCTAGCCTTTTTACACCTCGCTTCGCTATGTACCTACACTGAAGCTTACAAGAATTGCTTTATCCACTTGTAACATCAAATCCGAATCTAGATGACAAATTTTTTCTTTAAGCCTTTTTTTGTCTATCGTTCTGATTTGCTCTAGCAAAATTACCGAGCGTTTTACGATTTCATATCTATTGTCATCAATTTCTACGTGTGTTGGTAACTTAGCTTTATTAATTTTTGACGTAATTGCCGCACAAATTATTGTGGGACTAAACCTATTTCCCATATCATTTTGTACAACAAGCACAGGACGAACGCCGCCTTGTTCAGATCCAATGACAGGGCTTAAATCTGCATAAAAAACATCTCCTCGTTTGACTATCACTCTACTCACACTCCACTATACTATCATAGTACGATTGTACCTCGCTTTCTACTTGGAAATACAAATTTGATATCGACAGATTAATATCTGCCATTTCTAAATATCCTCTTTTCATCTTCATTAGAATAGCTTGGTCCATAGACTTTTTTTGTTGAACTGACGAACTGCTTTCTGGTGGGTTGGGCGAACAACCTAACATTCAAAACCACTCCTCATGTTACAGTCGTGCAATCTCATAATAATAGTATTGCCTACTGTCTTTTTTTTATACTTTAAATGTACCTTCTTGGTACACGTTTTCCTATCATGCATATGAGTTCATAATTTATAGTATCTATAATATTTGCAAGTTCTTCAACTAAAATTATATTATCGCCTTGTTTACCTATTAGCACAACTTCTTCACCAACAGTAACATCGCCTATATGAGTTACGTCTACCATAAATTGATCCATACATATAGTTCCAACAATGTTTGCAAATTGCCCTTTTATAAGCACTTTGCCGATATTAGAAAGTCGCCTTGAATATCCATCAGCATATCCAATAGGAATAGTTGCAATTTTCGTCTTTGAGGTAGTTTGATATTTTCGACCATAGCTTATATACTGATTAGCCGGAACTTCCTTTACATGTACAACTTGAGTTTTTAGCGTCATGCTAGGAATTAACGATATCTGTTTACCTTCTAGGTAACTAGATGGATAATATCCATACAATATAATACCTGGTCTTACTACATTTAGGTGCGTATATTCGTGGGCGATTATCGCTCCACTATTTGCTGCATGTGCTATTGGAATTTCTATACCAACTTGTTTAAGTTCATTAAGAAACCCTTTAAATATACTCCACTGTTCTTTTGTATATGAAGTGTCTTCTTCATCTGAGGTAGCAAAATGTGTGTATATACCTTCAACATTCAGATTTGGAAGCAACATAATTTTTTTGATTTGCTCAATACTTGTAGTATTTGTCAAAAATCCTAATCTTCCCATGCCCGTATCCACTTTAATGTGCACATTTATAAGTTTATCAAATTTAGCCGCACATTTAGATATTTCTTTTGCCATCTCATAAGAAAAAACAGTTTGAGTTAAATTGTTTATTATAAGCACTTCTAAGTCCCGTGGGGGCGTATTGCCCAAAACTAAAATAGGACACTTGATACCTGATAGCCTAAGTTCTTCACCTTCACGAGCTATTGCAACACCAAATCTTGACACACCTTCTTCTTGCAAAATATTTGCAACAACAGCTGCCCCATGCCCATATCCATCTGCTTTAACAATACCCATAATTTCAACATCATCTCTAATAAATTGTCGTATTTGTTGATAGTTATGTCTTATAGCTGATGTATCTACTTCCGCTATAACTCTTGGTCTTAAAAAGGTCACGAAAAACCCCCCCTTAATAATAAATATACTCTATGTCATACATAAATATGAAAATTCCTATAGTTTTATACAAATCAATCAATTTTTTGTGCAATCGCAAATGCCACAGCATATGTTTTACAGTGTGAAATACTAATTTGTATATCATAAATATCATTTTTAAGAGCAATATTTTTAGCTTCGTTGTTAAGAGTTATACTAGGTTTTCCTAAAGTATCATAATAAATCTCTATATCTTGTAAACCAAATTTTAAAAAACCCACACCTAACGCTTTACTTGTTGCTTCTTTTGCTGCAAACATACCTGCTATCGTTTGAGGATTGTTTTTTTTTAGATTTATATAGTTTTTTTCACTTTGCGTAAATGCTTTATCTATAAAATTTTTTGTTCTATTGACTGCAACCGAAATACGTTCAATTTCAATAATATCTGTCCCAACGCCACTAATCATCTTTTTTTGCTCCTGCTATTTTATCCATTTTATTTACATATTCATATCCTACTATATTATGTAGATATTGGTATAATTCAGTGTATTTTTTATCACATACTTTTTTTTGCGAAGTTTTTTGTAATAATTCGTTGCGAAGGTTTTGTATCTCTTGATCTAGCGTAGTACTTTCTTCTTTACAATCTTTCATTTGTGAATAAGTTGTAATTACGGTAGATTCGACTAATTCAAGGTTAGACTGGTCTAAATCTGCCTCTATATCTTGAGCTTCAACTTCAAGAAGTGCAATAGTATCATTTGCATGAATTAATGCTTCTTTAGCTTCTGTTAACGCTATTGCCTCATCTATATTTGTTTGAACTTGCTCGCTAATTTTCAGAATTTTTCCTATCAAACTTTGTTTTTTCTTGTTATAATCCGAAATATCAACTTGAATTTGCCCTCTACGTTGCAAAATTTCATTTACTTTTACTTCTAGTGCTTCAATATTTTTGTTAACCACTAACTGTTTAATTTTGTACCAATTTGGATCTAAAATAAGCACAGGCAACTCTTTAGTTGTTAGCAAAATTTTTATCTGCTCTATATCGTCCTCATACAAAGACAAAGATTCAGGTTCTTCATTGTTTTTATTTCTCAAGCGAAATTTTTTAAACATTTTTTTATCTCCACTCTTTTAAATAATATATCCCTCTTATTCTATAATATTTTCAAGTAAATAGCTACCTTTTATAAGGATTTATTTCCTTCAGAATGAATTTGATAAGCCAGCGTCATAAGAGATTGTGATAAATTGACATTTTCCACCAAAATACCTTCCGCACATAGCAAATCTTCAGACGAAAAGTTCCAAATCCCTCTTACCCCCCAAGTTGATAAGTTGCTAGCAATTTCTTCAACTCCCTGTTTAGGTGTAGCAAGAATTGCTATATCAATATCATGCGTTTTTACAAAGTTTTCTAAACTATCAATATCTAGCACTTCCACGCCTCTAATAGATAGCCCTACTATTTTTGGATTAACATCAAAAATCCCTACAAGTTCAAATCCACGTTTGTTAAAAGCAGTGTAATTAGCGAGTGCTTGACCTAAATTTCCTGCCCCGATTAATACCATTTTATATACTCGGTTTAAACCTAAAATTTTTCCGATTTCTTCATATAAATACTCAACATTATAACCATATCCTTGTTGACCAAATCCCCCAAAATTATTTAAGTCTTGACGAATTTGAGAAGCTGTAACTTTCATTCTATCACTTAGTTCTTTTGAAGATATTTTTGTAACGCCGTTGTCCAATAAATTTCCTAAATATCTGTAATACCTAGGCAATCTTCTTACTACTGCCATAGAAATTTTTCTATCTTCCACTTGTATCACCCTTTCTATATAAAACATTGTATACATGAAAGTTTAATTTGTCAATTTTTTATCAAACACTATACTATATTTTTATTTGGACTATCAAAAATCAAGATTTTCTGATAATATAATTGTATTAATACCAATAAGGAGGCTACACTAATGATTATTGCCACAAATCATATAAAAAAATCATTCAACGAAAAAGAAATTTTATTAGACATAAATTTCCACGTAGAAGCTAACGACAAAGTTGCAATTGTTGGAAATAATGGAGTCGGAAAAACAACGTTATTTAAAATAATAACTGGTGAATTGATGGCTGATAGCGGCGATGTTACGATGGCAAAAAATTGTACTATAGGCTATTTGCACCAACATATGAATATAAATTCTGAAAACACTGTCTTTATCGAGTTGTTAAGCGTGTTTGAGGACATTATGAAAATTGAAAAACGTCTTGAACAAATGGAACAAGCTATTGCCAAAAGTGGCTCTATGACGCTTACGCTTGCCTATGACACACTTAGACAGCAATACGAAAACAACAAAGGCTATGAATATAAAAGTCTTGTAAAAGGAATTTTGAAGGGGTTAGGGTTTGAGGAATCTATTTATGACAAAAAAGTTTCAACTTTGTCTGGTGGGCAAAAAACTCGTATTTCGCTTGCAAAACTGTTGTTGCAAGACCCAACATTGCTGTTGCTAGATGAACCTACAAATCACCTTGACATTGAGTCAATTGAATGGCTTGAAGGCTTTTTGCGTAACTATCGTGGTGCAGTGTTAATTATTTCGCATGATAGATATTTTTTAGACAAAGTTGTAAATAAAGTTGTTCATATTGAATTTGGAAAAAGCCAGATTTATAATGGGAATTATGACAATTTTGTTATCGAAAGTGCAAAACATCATGAAATTGCTATGCGTGAATATGCAAATCAACAACGTGAAATCAATAAACAAAAGGAAGTTATTGCAAAATTACGTCAATTTAACCGTGAAAAATCTATTCGTCGTGCAAATAGCCGTGAAAAAGCACTTAATAAAATTACGCCTCTAAATATGCCGATGATTGATGATAAGCCTATGAATTTAATTTTGACGCCTCAAATTCAAAGCGGAAACGATGTTTTAAGCGTTCGTGACGTCGGTATGTATTTTGACACTAAACTTATATTTAAAAATATATCATTTGAGATAAAAAAGGGTGATAAAATTGCGATAGTTGGACCTAATGGTGTTGGAAAAACTACCTTATTTAAGCTAATTCTTGAGCAGTTGTATACACGTCTTGGTGAAATTCATCTTGGGACAAACGTGCATATTGGATACTATGATCAAGAGCATGAATCGCTTAATTCTCACAACTCTATAATTGAAGAAATTCAACAAACATATCCAACGTTAACAAACGGGCATATTCGTAACGTGCTAGCAGCATTTTTGTTTATGGGAGACGACGTTTTCAAAGAAATTGGTACGTTAAGCGGTGGTGAAAAAGGACGTGTAGCACTTGCAAAACTTATGCTTAGTGAATCCAACTTTTTGTTGCTAGACGAACCTACAAACCACTTAGATATTATGTCCAAAGAAATTTTGGAACGTGCTATAACAACATACGAAGGCACAGTTTTATATATATCTCACGATAGATATTTTATAAATCAAACTGCAACTAAAATACTTGATATGTCAAAACTAGCCATGACAGTATATTTAGGGGATTATGATTATTTCTTGGAAAAAAAGAAAGAACTTACTTTGATTAGTGCACCTGTTGAAGTTAAAGCCGAAACATCTAAATCAGCAAACAAGTTAGACTGGCAAAAAAATAAGGAGCAACAAACACAAATTAAGAAGCTCCAAACAAAACTAAAAAATCTTGAAAAATCTATAGAAGATGCTGAAAAAGAAGTTATGGATATAGATGAGATGTTATGCCAACCAGAATACTATTCTGATTTTGCAAAGTCCAAACAGCTTAGCACCAAAAAACAATCAATAGAACAAACTATTGCTCATTACTATGTCGAATGGGAGACTATTGAGCATGATTTAGAGCAGTTTAAATAGTAGCTAGGTGGTCAGTAGACCCCCTACTTTTTTTGCCATTTTTGTTTGACCATTTGTTACAAATCATGATATAATAATGTATTAATTTTTGGGAGGGAATAAATACTTGATTAGTTTGGTTGGCATTTTAATTATGATAATTGGATTTATACTAAAACTTGACACGCTATTTACTATTTTAACAGCTGGAATTATAACTGGATTAATTTCCGGACTCAACTTAAACGAAATTTTAACCATTTTAGGCACAGCTTTTATAGACAACAGAAATATTACTTTGTTTGTAACAACTTTGCCACTCATAGGAATTATAGAAAGATACGGTGTAAGACAACGTGCAACAACTCTGATTTATAGTGCAAAAAATAAAACTGTAGGCGAGATTTTGACATTGTATATGATTATTCGTCAAATTGCAGGAGCACTGTATATCCGAACTTTAGGGCATATGCAATTTGTTAGACCGCTTGTTAACCCTCTTGCTCAGTCATCAGCCGAAACTGAATTTAATAAAATTGATGATGAAACTCACGAGAAAATCAAAGCACTTTCGGCAACTACAGAAAATTTGTCACACTTTTTTGGACAAAATTTATTTGATGGCAGTAGCGGAGTTTTATTAATTACTTCTATTTTAATACTTCAAGGATTTGATGTTAATGCAGTTATTATTAGCCAAGCTAGCATTATTATGGCTTTGGTTGCCTTACTAATAGTTGTTATCCAAAATATTTTATTTGATAAATCATTAAGTAAAAAGTATG
The DNA here is from genome assembly GCA_002007315.1 of Epulopiscium sp. Nele67-Bin004. The sequence continues at coordinate 16,663 of LNZQ01000144.1, read as the reverse complement.
ATAGAGGGGCAAAAAATGAGTGATTTATTAAATATTTTTTATGTCCCAATAGGTTTTTTAATGTTATTTATTGCATACAAATCTTTTATTACTATAGAAGATGAACGAAAATTTGAAACATCATCATTTTGGGGATTTTTAGGTATACTGTTTGTTTTTGGTGATTATATAGCACCAAATGTTGTTGGATTGATGTTAGTTCTGATGAGTCTGTTCACAGGGCTAAAACGAATTACGATTGCAAAATATTTGGAACCAGATGCGGAATTTTCTGAAATACATGCCAAAAGACTACGTAATAAAATATTTTTACCATCTTTGGTTTTAGTAATAGCCTCTGTTTCTATTGGTAGTTATTTATTTGATGTCGTTGATGCACCATATTTTGCTGTAGGGGCAGGCTCGTTTATTGCTTTGTTAGTTGCGTTTATAATTACAAAACCAAAGCTATCGCTTGTTATAAATGATAGTGCAAAATTGTTACAACAAATCGGTTCAGTAAGTATATTGCCACAATTATTAGTAACAGTTGCTGTATTATTTGTGCAGCTTGGAGCCAGTGAGATTTTTATAAAATATATAAGTATCAATAATAAATTTATTGGAGTTGTAATATATTGTATATCAATGGCAATATTTAGTTATATTGTAGGAAATATATTTGTAGCATTTACAGTAGTAACAATTTGTATTGGGGGTCCTGTTGTAATATCACAAGGAGGGGATCCTGCTATTATTGGGGCTATAGGATTTACTGCGGGTTATTGCGGAATATTAATGACACCAATGGCTGGTAATATAAACGTTGTACCTGTTGCACTGATGGATATGAAAGATGATCAGGCTGTTATTAAAACTCAAACCCCCATTGCAATTATTTTATTAATTTTACACATTTTAGCAATGTATTTTTTTGGATTTTAAATAAACAGGAGGCATTATATGTTAGATAATAAGGGATTTGATTTATGGGCAGATGATTATGATTTAACAGTGAAACATATTAGTGAAAGCAACAGTTATCCATTTGCAGGGTATAAAAGTTTATTAAGCACTATATACAGTCAAGTAAAACTCGTTCCAAATGCGTCTGTATTAGACCTTGGAATTGGGACAGGTGTCCTTTCAACAAAGCTTTATAACGAGGGGTATACTATAACGGGAGTTGATTTTTCTGGTAAAATGCTTGAAATATGTAGACCTAAAATGCCAAATGCGACTTTAATTGAATTCGACTTTAAAGAAAATTTGCCTAATCTGGAAGATAAATTTGATTTTGTTATTTGTACTTATGCTATTCATCATCTAAATAACGGGCAAAAAGTACGTTTTATTAGTCAATTATTAACTTTGTTAACTCCACAAGGCAAAATTTTAATAGGCGATGTAGCATTTGCTAATAAAAAGCAAGAAGAAAGCTGTCGTGAACAATACTTAGATATTTGGGATACAGATGAAATTTATTTGATTGCAACTGAAATCGTTCCCTGCTTTAAAAATTCTACGTTCAAAAAAATTTCTTTTTGTGCTGGAATACTAGAAATACACAACTGAAAAATTTTTCTTTCAAAGTCCTCATAACTGAGGGCTTTTTTTACTTATAAAATATTGTGAATATAATTTATAAGCATTGGCAAAGCTGTAAATACTAATTGAAACAGAAAAGGAGAAGCTACTTTATGAAAAAAGCCTTAAAAACATTTGCTGAAAAAGCAAAAACCTTACGACCAGTGTTAAAAACTGAAGAATCTGCAAAAACAGCACTAGTATTACCTTTCTTTAAAATACTTGGCTATGATATATTTAACCCAACTGAATTTGTGACAGAATATGTGGCTGATTTAGGTATCAAAAAAGGTGAAAAAGTTGATTATGCTATTTTGTTGGACGACGAACCAACTATCATTATAGAAACTAAAAAAGCCGATGAAAATTTAGCTAAACACTACAACCAGCTTTATAGATATTTTGGGGCAATCCCCCACTGCAAATTTTCGATACTCACTAATGGATTTGTGTATCAATTTTTTACAGACTGTTTAATTCCTAACGTGTTAGATGATATACCTTTTTTAACAATAAACTTAGAAACTTTGACTGATGAAGATATTAAAAACTTAGAAATGTTTTGCCGCACTAATCTTAACGTGGCTAGTATGCAACTTAAAGCTCAAACTTTGCTAGGTTATCAACTTGTAAACAAATCTATCGAAGAAGCATTGTTAAATCCCAGCCCAGAATTAGTTGATGGGATAATTAATTCTGTTTCAAATAACAGTCATTCTAAATTTTTGCAAGAATTAAATCAGACGTTTTTAACGGCTGCAATATCTCAATTTTATTTGGATAATCATTCGCCACGAAAAGTTAGCAAACCTAAAAAGACCGTTACAAAAACGATAATAGTTGAGGAAGAAATCCAAGAAATTGAAGATGATGTGCAAGAAATTGACAACTCTATGGAGCTGTCATTAAAAGAACGATGCATACTGCAAATCGAAAATATTATAGATAATATAAGCTATACTAAAAAAGAAGATGCTAAATATTGTAGTTTTTATAAACAAGGCGAAAACAATCCTATATGTAGCTTATTGTTTAAAAATAACGGAAATATAGTTCTTGTCGTTCCTGAAGGAAGTTATAACAAACAATATCCATTAACATCTGAATTAGAAATACTAGATTTCTCGCATCTTATTAATAATTAGTCATAGGCTAAAAGAGAAGACGACTAACAATCGTCCTCTCTAACTTCTATTTATCATGTAACCACTTATTGCACCGATAACCCCACCCAAAATATGTGTAAAGTTTGATACGTTGTTTACTACAAAAAAAGCCTCATAAATTTCTGTTGACAAATATAGCGTCGCCACCAACACAAAAGTTAATGGAACTTTTCCATCATTACTTGAATTTGTAAAAGATGATAACAAAATAAACGCAAATACTACCCCACTTGCTCCAAGAAGTTGTACGTTTGGAAACAAAAAGTTGTTGCATAGCCCCGTAATAATCGCTGTCACCAAAATTATAGCAACCATAGTTTGTGTTCCGTATTTCTCCTCAAGTAACGGTCCAATAAGCAGTATTAACATTAAGTTTCCAACTAAGTGGTCAAGATTAACGTGCCCAAACACATGCCCCAAAAGTCTAACATACGTCATAAAACTTGACATTGAAGCGTTGTATGTGCTAAAAATTATATTGTTTGTATGCCCCCCCGTTATCCAATTTAGTCCGAATGCGATAAGGCATATAAAAGTAAATCCTAGTATGGCAGGCGAATTAAATTTTATTTTTGTTCGCATAAGTTACCTCCCATCTACAGTATAATCATTAAATATTTTAAAAGTTCATTCGTAAAACAATTGTTAAATGCTCTACACTTTCTACAATATATGTCGCTTCAGCTGTTTGAAGCTCCTCAAACGTTCCATATCCATATAGTACACCTATCGAAGTTACCCCTACTTCGTTTGCTCCGATTATGTCATATTCTCTATCACCTATCATTACAACTTCTGATAAGTCCGTTATGTTGTGCTTTTCTAAAATATAGTTTATAATGTCTACTTTTTTTGAACGTGTCCCATCAAGCTCACTTCCAACAACTTCTGTAAAGTATTTTGATAGCCCGAAATGTTCCACAATTTGCTTTGCATATACTGTTGGTTTTGACGTCGCTACAAACAAAGTTTTTCCTTGTTGTTGCAACATTTCAAGAACATCTGCTATGCCCTCATACACCGTGTTTTCAAGCATTCCTTTGTCTGTATAATATTCTCTATACTTTGCGATTGCATGTTCAGCTTGCGTGTCATCAAGAGCAAAAAAGTTTTTGAACGATGCACCTAGCGGTGGTCCAACGCACTTGTTTAAATCATCCAAGTTTTCTATGATTATATCAAAATGTTGTAATGCATATTTAAATCCTTTTGCTATCCCCTCTTTTGAATCTGTAAGCGTTCCATCTAAGTCAAATAAATAATACTGCATAACTGCCTCCTTGTACATTAATTTGATTTTAATGTTACTACAAGTTTATGAATATTTAGTTAAATTGGTGTAAATTAATATGGGTTAGTTATAATTGATAATTTTTTTATCGGAAATATAAACGCTATTGCTTTCCCATAAAGATTTTCGCTTTGTATAAACGGTTGTTCAAGGTATCTTGAATCATAGCTAAGCAAACGATTATCACCAAGAAAAAAGTAATGGTCAGCAGGCACAACAAATTCTCCATTGAATTTATCTTCGTAGCTAATATATGGCTCATTTATTTTTTCATCATTAATATATAGTTCCCCATCTATAAATTTAATGTGGTCATAAGGTAAGCCGATTAATCTTTTTATATATAGTAAATCCTGATTTTTTTCAGTGACTTTAAAAGTTATTATGTCGCCCCTTTTCAGCTTTGAGGGGTCATATATCCCACGTGTAAGTAAAGTGTTCCCAGTTTCGATTGTTTTATACATACTTTCCGAAGTAATTTCTGCAAGTTTTAAAAAATATGTGTTGTAATTAACTGTTAAAAAAGAATTTAATACTCCAACTATAAACAACAGTCCATACGCCATAATAACAGCTCTTGCACATTGCAAAATGAAATCATAAATTATTTTTCCTAGAGAGCGTTTTTTAGGCGTTGTCATTGAGTTATTTCCTTTAAAATGTGCGAAAATTCTTCTGGCGTTTCAACACAACCGCTCATAACCCAGTCTTTTAATAACCCCTCCACCCCATATAAAAAATAGTCAAACGAATATTTAAACTTTTTTGCATCAAAACCAACCTTAGACTTTTCAAGTTCTTCTTCCACAAAGTATTGATTAGAATTTTTTATGATATTACTTAATAATTTTGAGCGAAAAAACTCTCTATAAAACACTTGGTTATCATAAAACACTTGCAAAACATCAATATTAATTATGTCTTTTACAACTTCAGCAGGCACTTGGTCAATTAAATCTTTTTCGATTTGGCTACAAAGGTCGTATATATCTTGATAGTGTCTATAAAATGTTGCCCTATTTATGTCCGCTTCTAGGCACAACGCCTTGACAGTTAGTTGTTCTAAGTGATTTGTTTCTAAAAGCTTTAAAAACGATTGTTTAATAACTTGCTTTGTATAAATTATTCGTCTATCAGATGGCATAAATTCTCCTTCTCTTGAAATATGCAACACATAGTACGGGTAGTGTCGCTTATTTTTCATTTTTATAATAATTGGGGCTTGAATGTCCAAGCTTGTATATATTATAATGGCTCTATAAAAGAAAAGCAACACTTGTTTTATAATCAATATTAAAGGGGATAATACTATGACTATACTTTATTTTACTGCAACTGGAAACAACTTATATGTAGCAAAATCATTAGGAGGCGAACTGCTTTCAATTCCTAAAATGATTAAAGAAGAAAAGTTTGAATTTACTGACGATAAAATCGGATTTGTTTTCCCGATTTACTCAATATCTGTTCCACCTTACATTGAAGAATTTATAAAAAAAGTTAAGCTAAATAGCGATTATATTTTTGGAGTGATGACATACGGTATTCATGACGGTGCATCTGTTGACCATTTACTTCAAATTGGAAAAGAATCAGGCAAAGATTTTGCATATATCAACACTGTTAAAATGGTTGATAACTGGCTACCTGGATTTAATATGAAAAAACAAATTGAAAGTGAACATAAAAAAGAAATCGAGCAACAAATAGCCGAAGTAAAATCTGACATCGAAAACTCAAAACAATTTATACTAAAAACTAATCGTTTTGACAAAATGACAACTAACCGTATGTTAAAACAAAAGAAAGACCCACATCACAAACCATCACTACATGGGAACGTTTCTGGCGTTGGTATCAAACCGTTTGCACACGTCCAAGACACGTGCACACAATGCGGAGTTTGTACACGTGTTTGCCCTGTGGACAACATTAGAGTTGATAAAGAACACGGCAAAATCGCTTTAGGCGAGTTTTGTATAAGTTGTTTTGCATGCACACAAAATTGTCCAACAAATTCAATTAGACTTAAAGGTGAGCGTAGTACAGATAGATTTAGAAACAGTCATGTTACATTAAAAGAAATTATTGCATCAAATAATTAATTATATCGGGGGCAATTGTTGCTCCCGTTTTTGTTCCAAAATATATACTCATAAGTATAATATTGACCTTTTGTTTATATCATCTTATAATAAAGAAAATATTTAGTATAACAAGGGGGAATATTATGGAGTATTTTAAACACTTTCCTATAAGGAAAAAACTATTTCGTATGTTATGGGGGCTAGGTATCGCAATTACTTTTTTGAGTTTGTTTTCTATAAACCGATTTCAATCTGTAAAAAACGACTTAACAACGTACAGTGCAACTATGTATGCAACACAAAATTCAGCATTTAGTATTTATTTGTATTTTGAGGTGGAACAAAAAAATATTTATCGGATATTGGTTGAAGACTCGTCCGAGGTCAAACAAGAGTACATTGCAAAAATCGAGGATATAAACAAAAATATTAAAAACGAAGTTGAAATTCTTAAAGTATTGTTGCCACAAACTAATATGTATGACACAAAAATTATTACATCAATTGAAACTTTGTTAAGTAGCAACGAAACTCTATTACAATTTGCAAAAAACGATGATATAGCAGGGGCTTATTATTATATCCAAGAAAACACTATCCCGCTATCGGATAGCGTATTTGCTGAGATTGAGGAGCTATTAAATATTACGGACGCAGGCAATCATGCCCTAATTGATAAAGTTACGCTTATAATAAATGTCGTAATAATTACATTATTTATTGTGTATACAATTGCATCAATAGTTTCTTTTAAATTATACAACGTTGCTGTTAAGTTCATCGTTGAGCCGATTTTAGACATGACTCGCTTGGCTACACAACTATCAAAAGGTGAATTGGGTGGTAATATCGAGTACGTTTCTGATGATGAAATTGGGCAATTAGCCGAGGCTATGCGTACTATGACAAAAATGTTTTCTACTTATATATACGAAATAGACCACAGTCTAAAAAATGTCCGTAACGGCGATATGACCGACCCTATTACAAAAAACTTTGTTGGTGAATTTAGTTCTATTAAAAATAATATTAACGGTGCAATTGAAACATTAAATAACACACTAAAACAAATTTCTATTTCTACCGAACAAGTGTCAACAAAAGCAACAAGATCTTCAACTTCTGCCGAGGAAGCTCTTATTGTTATAGCGACTCAAACAAAACTACTTAATGAATTTTTTACTTCTATGGAAGATTTATATAACAAAATCGAAAGCAACATAGCTATAACTGCTGACGTTACAACTGTTTCGCACGATATAAAAATTACAACTGATGACAGCTTAGTTAAAATGAATTCGTTGTACTTGGCTATGGAAGAAATCGTTTCGGCGACTGAGGACACCTCAAAATTTGTAGGGGTAATCGCTGATATTGCTAACCAAACAAATTTACTTGCACTAAACGCATCAATCGAGGCAGCAAGAGCTGGCGAAATGGGACGTGGTTTTGCAGTTGTTGCTGGGGAAATACGGGAGCTTGCAACGAGAAGCTCTGAACAAGTAAGCGAAATAGAAAAAATTATGAACAGAAGCGTAAAAAGTGCAAACGAGGGAAGTGCTATAGTTAACGGGACTTCAACTGCTTTCAAACAAATTTACACACAAATAGAAACTTCAACGGTACTAAATGAACAGCTTACTGACAATGCAAACACCCAACAAACTTTGCTTGCTACTATTAAAAATAGCATATCGCAAGTTTCAGAAATTAATGAAAAAAATACGACTAATGCTACAGAGTGTTCTCAAATTAGTTTGAAACTAATGGACGAGGCTAAAATTCTTGAAATGCTTATGACCGAATTTAAAACAAGTTAGATAAAAAACTAGTGTCGTTATAAAACCACTGCCAACTAAAATTATATGGTTTCGCATTAAAACAAGGGACGTTCCACAGGTGTCCCTTGTTTTTTATATAACTTGTATTGTTTCATCAAACACGTTTTGTGCAATATTTATTACACTTTTTGGAATTTTTATTTGCTCTAAGTTTGGACAACCTACGAAAGCTTTGTTGCTTATAGTTATGACGCTTGAAGGAATATTTATCGTTTGTAAATCTGTGCAATTGCTAAACGCACTTTGACCGATACTTTTAATTGTATTTGGAATTTCCATACGCTTTAAACTTTTACAACCATTAAATGTATGATACTCTATACTTGTTATACCATGTGGTAATTTTAGTTCCATCAAACTTGAACACATATAAAACGCCCCACTTCCTATACTAACGACAGTATTTGGAATTGTTATCGTCTTTAAATTTACACAACCATAAAACGTGTCACTTCCTATGCTCGTTATGTTGGCTGGCAAGTCTATAGCCTGCAAACTAGAGCAACCATAAAATGCACTATTGCCTATATTTGTCACGCTATTTGGGATTTTCACTGTGTCCAAATTTATACATACACTAAATGCACTTTGCCCTATAGTTTTGACCGTTGTTGGTATTTCGACCGACCTCAAATGGTCACACCTAGAAAATGTTCTGTCGCCAATCGCCTTAACTAGCACTCCATTTATCATCTTAGGAATAATACATATCGGGTCATCAGAAATATATTTTTTTATTGTGCCATAAGCTTCATTAAATTCAAAATGGTTATCTGGACTTTGTGTTTTTATAAGTTGTGGTTTTGGTATAGGTTTAAACACCTCAATATGCTCAACTTTCTCAATTGCCCCAAATTTAGCGTAAATAAAATAGTCAACTGCTTGTTTTGCCTTTGATTTATCCCATATAAATTTATTTGTTAGCTCACCAATTATTATATTTATTTGTTTTGAGTCCAGATGAGTTGCAACTCTATCTATAGCCATCGTTGCCACATCGCATTCCGTCGCCCGAAGTATTATATTTATATCAGTTGCTTTGTGCATCAAATCGAGCAACAGCCCTTTAAGTCGCATACTATTCATAAAAATTTCATCGCCATATTTTATATAAAGTTGTCTAAGTTGTTTTGCCGTTTCGTTCATATTCTCCTCCTATTTATATGTAGTTGATATAAATGGTATATCATAATTTATTTAATGTCAACATTATATGTAGAATTACCTTGACATATTTCCATTAGTTAGCTAAAATAGTATAGTAATTTCTGATATTTGACATTTTTTACAGGAGGAAACATGAACCAATTACAATCTGGATTTTCGATACAAACAAGTTTTAGTCGAGCCACCGTTACAATCAAACAATTTATTGGCGAAGGCGGACAAGGTTCGATTTATAAAGTTGACTACAATGGTCAAGAAAAAGCTTTAAAATGGTACAAAAAATCGGCACTAGGCAACAATCCGACAGACTTTTATCATAATATTGAAACGAATATAATAAAAGGTAGCCCTAGCAAAGAATTTTTGTGGCCAATAGATATTACTGAGTGGAAAGACGGGACATTTGGCTATATTATGGATCTAAAACCCGATGGATACTATGAGATGACTGATTTTTTGTTGTGCAAAGTTCGATTTACTTCTTACAAACGCACAATCGACACAGCTCTAAATATAGTTTCCGCATTTAGACAGCTCCACAATGCTGGCTACAGCTACCAAGATATAAACGACGGTAACTTTTTTATTAATCCTGACAACGGCAAAGTTTTAATTTGCGACAATGACAACGTTGCTCCAAACGGTATAAAAACTGGCATTGCAGGTAAGCCACGATATATGGCACCTGAAGTTGTGCTTGGCACTGCTATTCCAAACAGTCACAGTGATAGATTTTCAATGTCTATAATATTGTATTCATTGTTTTGTCTAAATCACCCACTTGAAGGTAAGCGTCATCTTGTTCCTGCACTTACTGAAAATTTACAAAAAAAGCTTTATGGCAGTGAACCTATATTTATGATGGATCCTAATAATGCTGATAATGCTCCGCACCCTGTTGTACATAAAAATTCTATTGTCGTTTGGGCGTCATTTCCAAGCTATATGCAAAATATTTTCATCAAAGCATTTAGCCAAGAGTCTTTTGATAAGCCGTCAAAACGTTCTACAGAAATAGAATGGCTTAAAGTGTTGACACGATTTAGAAGTAGCGTTGTTTCTTGTAGTTGTGGTAACGAAATATTTGTTGAATCAAACAATTCTCTATGCGACAATAACAATTGCGGCAAACCAGCAAATGTACAATTTGAGCTAGATTTGGGCGAATTTTCTATTCCAGCAATCAAAGATGCTAGAATTTATAAGTGCCAAGTAGGCGTATCAAACGACAGAGATGCATTAAATCCGATAGCCCATGTGCTACAAAAACAATCGACAGGTGCACTAGGCATCAAAAATAAAAGTGGCGTAAGTTGGAACGCTGTTTCATCAAAAGGTGTAACAAAAGAAGTTAAACCTGACGATGTAATTCCTATAAAGTCTGGTATTACATTTGACGTTGACAATACTACGATAAAAATTAAAACTATATTCTAATGAAAAGAGAGGTAACAATATGCCAAATATATTGACAGATTTGGGCGAAGCCCCACGCAAAGAATTACACATTTTTTATGTTTTGGACACATCGGGTAGTATGGAGGGGTCAAAAATTGCATCGGTAAACCGTGCGATGGAAGAATGTACGGAAGCACTGAGAACTCTTGCAAAAAACAACGGGGACGCAAAACTTAAAATTGCAGTTCTTGAATTTAACTCTGGTTGCCGATGGGTTACAAACAACGGTCCTGAAAACATGGACGATTTTGAGTGGGAAGATTTGCAGGCAGGAGGCGTTACTGATATTGGTTCGGCACTTGAGGAGCTTGACGAAAAACTTTCACGTCACCATTTTTTGGAATCTATGACAGGGGCATTGATGCCTGTTATTATCGTTATGACCGATGGTTATGCAACTGATAGTTATGACGAAAGCTTGCTAAAAATTCGTGAAAATCGTTGGTTCAAACATTCGACTAAAATCGGATTTGTTATTGGTGATGATGCAGATGAAAATATGATTACTTCTATCGTCGGAAACAGTGAGGCAGTTATCAAAACTAGCGACTTAGACTTATTTAAACGCCTCATGAAATTTATTACTGTTACATCAAGCGTACTAGTGTCAAAACTTACTACAGATAATAAAGATGACAATGGCAGCACAGTTGTCAAAAACGCTATGATTGAGTTTGATTTAGATAACAATGATACAGATGCGCAAACATACGACGAAGAACAAGACTTGGAACAAAATTCAGATGAAGTTAACGATATAGAAAATGAGCCTGAAGAAGATGATGATGATTGGGACGATCTTGCGTGGTAAAAAACGAAAATTATATATAAATGGGGGTTAATTATGTTCGTTTTTAATCATACTGTAGTTGGCAACAAACGTGAAGATAAAATTTGTCAAGATTATTCTGATATTTATGTTGACAACAGTTTTTATATTGGTGCCATCGCCGACGGGCACGGTTCAAAAACGTGTATTAGAAGTGATATTGGGGCAAAACTTGTTGTTGAATGTGCTATCGAATGTTTCCGGCAGTTTGCTACCACTTTTCTTGCCGAGAATATTACACTTAACATACCTACAACTAGGCATTGTCGCAATATCATACAAAATTTAACTAATTGTATCGTGGCAAGTTGGTACGACGCTATAAATCGCCACTACGCAACCGACCCTATTAAAGGGCTACCCGCTGAGTGTGTGCCACATCTTTATGGGACGACTTTTATGGGAGCGTTGGTTGTGGGCGATTATTTGATTTTATTGCAACAGGGGGACGGGCGTTGTGTCGTGTTTTTTGAAAACGGCGACATAAGCCAGCCTATCCCTTGGGATAGGCGGTGCGAATACAACTCAACTACGTCTATGTGTGACGCCGACGTGACAACGAGCATTCGGCATGCTATTATAAAGAGAGAAGATGTTGTTGCTTGTTTTTTAGGTTGTGATGGTGTTGAAGATGCTTATATTGATACTTATCATGATATTAACAACGATACTATAAAAAATCATTGTATTATGGGCGGGGTAAACGTTTTTTATAAGCATTTACTAGTTAAAATATTTGAGGAACAAACTAATTTTAATAATTATTTTAGACATATGTTAGCTGATTTTGCAATTAGCGGACTGTTTAGCAAAACTGGCAGTGGTGATGATGTGTCTGTTGTCGGATTTGTTGAAAAAGGCAAAGTATTTAATAATATACAATCATATAAAAAAGATGTAGAATTGTATGAATTGGAAGAATTATTTTACTGGAAAAATGATGATATTCGTAGCAAAAAACGTAAGCTTGAAGTGTTAGAAAAACGACTCGAAACAGCAAAAAGTGATTTAAATATAGTGAAACTTGATGTATTAAAAAAACGAAAAAGCGGCTTGCTTAAATATAGAGAAAACTTTTATATTGATGTATTACAAGCGTCTAAAAACAAACAACAAGCTCAACAAACTTTTGATAATTATAAATCTCAATATTTCGACTTGGAACAACAATGTGAGAAATTACAACAAAAGATTAGAAATTATGAGTAGTTTTCCAACGCATATTTAGTTATAATATACATATATTATAACCAATGGACAAAACGCAGAAAGGAAAGTGACCCAATGACATTTAATGAGTATCACGAACTTAAAGAAATATATATTAACAGTTTGAAAGTTTTATATGAAGCAAACACTACAACTCAACGTATGGTTCTAACAAAAATGCGAATAGACTTAAATAACGATATTAAATCAAATGTAACACAAATTATTTCTCAACAACCAAATGCACAAAAAGTTGAACCTAGCCATATTTTAAGTGACTCCAACGTACAGTTTAATCTAAAAATTTATATTTTAGCGATTTCTCAAGAATTGCAAAAAAGCCATCACAATGTAACAAATTGGATAGTTATAAGCAAATTATTTTTAACAAATTTTAAAAAAGATGCTATGCTTTATAGCGACGGCTGTCACTTTTTAACTACAGATTTATTACTTAAAGTTATACATTATACATTAGTTTCATTAATTTCAAATACTCCGCTTCGTGCAAGCATTAATATGGAACTGGGCGATATTAGAGATAGTATTTTAATACTTCAATCAATAGAAAAATTGTTAAGTAACGAGAAATCGGTCGACGTATTTCCAGAAGATATAAATTTAGTATTAAAAATACTTAACAAGTTTGCTAGCATATATGATAATAGTGAAGAACTTGCAACGCCGATAGGAGTTTCACCAGTAGCTTTGCAACTAGCAATAGAATTTTTAGCATCTTCTAAACTGTTAACTATCATATAAAAAAAGCCTCCTATAGTAGGAGGTTTTTTTAAGCGTGCTCAGCTTGGTATTGTCTACGTGAAACAATTTCTTTTGATATAGTAGCCAAAGCGTCTGTGCCACTAGAACTTTTGCGTTTCATTTTGTTGTATTCTTCAATTTTTGTGTACAAAAATCTTTTCGCCTCAGGCGACTTATTTTTTTTGTATTCTGCCTGATATTCTTTTTCAAGCTCACTAAAATACCAAGAATTTAATTGTGAACAATACTCACTAATAAGCTTAGTTTCTACGTTGCCTATTTTCTCAATTTTTGGATTGTCGCTTAAAATTTTTGCCACATGGTCTTCTTGTATAACGTGAAGTTTGTCGAATAGTTCGTTACTATTTCGTACGTCTTTGTTATCCAAAATGTCTAAAATTGATTCATCAGTTCCTTCTTTTAGTGTAAGTAGTTGGGTTTTAATAACTTTACGCAACAAATCACGTTCTTTTGTAACTTGTCCTAAGTTTTCAATAGCAATACTCATAATATTTCCTCCGTGTAAAAAGTATGATTATATTATACAACATTTTACACAATTTGACTAGAGATTTTTTGTTTTTTTCTTTTTTCTCACAGAATATCCGAAACTGCCTAATTGTTTTCCAAGCTCAAAATAACCACCGTGTGAATATGCCACAAGCTCAGTTTTATTTAGATGAAACTTGCCGTTATCGTCCATATATTTATCATCTGCATACACATTTACGACAGTTGCAATGAACATATCATGAGAGCCAAGTTGTTTTATTTCATCAACTGTACATTCGATATTTACAGGGCTTTCGTCAATCATCGGGCACCCTGTGGCGTCACCGTATATAGAGGTAAGCCCCATTTTTTCAAATTTATTTATGTCACGTCCAGAACGTACGCCACAAAAGTCTGTTGCAAACAATAGTTTTTTCGTCGTCAAGTTGATAACGAACGATTTATTTTCTTTTATAATATCGTATGAATAGCGTGATGGACGAAGCGAAATATACGTCATTGCTGGATTTGTGCAAATTGTGCCTGTCCACGCAACAGTGACGATATTTGAAACATCATTGTTGCCACAGCTTACCATAACTGCAGGCAAAGGGTATACCATATTGCCTGATTTCCATTGTTGTTTTGCCATAATTTCTCCTTATTATAATAGGGCGGTCATTGATATGACCCCCAAAAATTGCCGATATTTTATCCTATAATTTTTGCCTCATACGCCTCCAGACGTTCCCCATCAACATGTTGAACCTCATCGGTATGATTTATATAAAACGTATATTCCTTCCCTTTGCTATCAACTCGCCTAACGCATTCCACACCGTCAGGGCTTGCAGTCCCCTTAATACCAAGCTTACCTAAAACATAATCCACAAAAGTATCCAAATCATTTGGCACCAAGCTTGTTCCCAAATAATACGCTACCCCGCTACCGTATTCATTTTCGGTTATCGCAGAATACGTTTCGTAAAATTTGTCGTCATACGTGTATAGCGTCTTAGCCGTCGTCGTTTCTATAAATTCCCTAAACACGCCAGCTCTAAACTCGTTTTCACCTTTAAGCGGAATGCAATCAAGCTCTTGCAAACTCTCAGTTTCAAACACAAATCCACCGATTAAGTCATCAAAATTTGTCGGCAACAGCTTGCCAAACGTAACGTTGTTGTGAACATCTTTAACCGCCGTCCTATACGTGAACAACATATGCCCCCCACCTTGGACAAACTGTTTCGCCCTCGCCTGAAAGTCCTCGTTCCACACAATCATAAGCGGCACGATAACCAGCTTATATTTCGCAAAATCAGCCTCACTTGGAACAACGTCAACCCCGATATTTTTGTCATGAAACGGCTTATACATCTTTTTACACTCACCGTCATAATCTATCAAAATACTTTGTTGCTGAATTCTAAACGCCGCCATAGACGCATAGTCCGTCACGATGCAAACGTCATTTTCAATCGGCGTATCAAGCATATCTTTGTAGTTGCATATGTCTTTAAAAAACGACTGCACCTCAAAAAACTTGCGACGCTTAACGTTGTCTGCGTCCAAAATTCCATAACAAAACTGCTCAGCACCTTTAGTTGCACTGCGATATCTAAAGTATAAAAGCGAGTTGCAACCGTACGCCATACCTTGGTACGACCACATTTTCGCTTGGTTTGGACGTGGCAAATACCCTGTTATGTCGTGCCCTTGTGCCCCCATAATCGCCTCAGTTATCATAAAGTTTTGCTGTTTAAGCCCCCTAACAAACGACAAATTAAACGCAATATCATGCGGTGGCACAGGCTCTTTTTGCCCACCCCAAACAGGATAATTGTTGTACGCAACGATATCAAGCGGTGCTGCGGCTTTGGCAAAATCAAAATGTTTCGCAAGCCCTCCCCCACTAAAGTCATGCAAAACAACTGCCGACGGGATTATATCTTTAATCAAATCCACCTGAAATTTGCTATAATCTTCAACAACTTTGCTACGAAACAGCTCCCAATCCATACGCAAACTTGGGTTGTGCGTTGCAATTGTTGCCGTTGGCAATGGAATTTGCGAAAAGTCGTTATACTCTTGCGACCAAAAAATCGTTCCATACGTTTCGTTAAGCTCTATTATGTCGGCATATTTATATTTCAAAAACTTCTGAAACTCAGCTTTACACGTTTCGCAATAACAAATATCGCTACCTTCGTGCCCAAATTCGTTGTCAGTTTGCCACGCCACAATAGCAGTTTCTTCCTTATAATGGGTGAGTAATGCCGAAATAATTTTGCGACTATACTCAACATAAAGCTCACTGCTAAAACAATAATTTCTACGACCACCAAAAGAACGTTTCGTTCCGTTCTCAAACTCCGAAATAATTTCAGGGTGTTTCGTCGCAAGCCACGCAGGTAGCGTTGCAGTTGGTGTCCCAAAAATAACGTTCAATTTTTTAGCTTTAGCCTTCTCAATAACTTTATCAAACAACGAAAAATCAAACTTGCCTTCAACAACTTCCATTCGACACCACGCAAACTCACCGATACGAATAGTGTTCGCCCCAAGTTCTATAATCGTGTCAAGATCCAAATCAACCATACTCATATCCCACTGCTCGGGGTAATAATCAACACCTAAATACATTTTCATGCCTGCTACTCAAAATATGTTCAAATGTATACATATTGAGATTTTTCCTTTTTCACCGAACCTTATTTTGCCACTTTCTCGCTACTTTAATTTGATATAGTTCTCCAAAGGCTTAAATTCCGAACTAGCCATCCGTACATATATAA